>NZ_NPKW01001229.1:0-2145 GCF_002265885.1 Vibrio sp. 03_296 | reverse complement strand
GGAATCCATTCATCCACGCACGCCGGATGTCGCGTTTGGAAATACACTCACCCCAGACAACAACATAGATCAAAACTGACAACAACACTGGCAATGAAGCGGTAATACCGAGCTACAAGACTCGCTGTACGATGGATCCCCGCCTTCGCGAGGATGACGAGAAAAAGGATAGAAAGAAAAAGCCGACAGTCCGAAGTAAGAAGGAAAAAGTTAGAAAACAAAGGATGAGAGAAAACACCAACAGCACCGTCTCACATAAAAACTCAGCACATCCCCGCCACGCCCCCCTACCGTCATTCCCGTGCACACGGGAATCCATTCATCCACGCACGCCGGATGTCGCGTTTGGAAATACACTCACCCCAGACAACAACATAGATCAAAACTGACAACAACACTGGCAATGAAGCGGTAATACCGAGCTACAAGACTCGCTGTACGATGGATCCCCGCCTTCGCGAGGATGACGAGAAAAAGGATAGAAAGAAAAAGCCGACAGTCCGAAGTAAGAAGGAAAAAGTTAGAAAACAAAGGATGAGAGAAAACACCAACAGCACCGTCTCACATAAAAACTCAGCACATCCCCGCCACGCCCCCCTACCGTCATTCCCGTGCACACGGGAATCCATTCATCCACGCACGCCGGATGTCGCRTTTGAAAACGTACTCGCCACAACAGACAACAACATAGAGCAACATAGAGCAAAACCAATAACAACACTGGCAATGAAGCGGAAATACCAAACCACAACACTCGCTGTACGATGGTTCCCCGCGTTCGCGAGGATGACGTGCGGAGAGACAGAACGAGGCTAACAGACCGAAGTTGTAAGGAAGAAGTTGGAATAACAAAGGATTAGATTAGATGAGACAAGACACATCAACAACGCCACTATCCCATAAAAGTAAGCACACCGCCGCCACGCCCCCAGTTGTCATTCCCGTGCATACGGGAATCCATTCATCCACGCACGCCGGATGTCGCGTTTGGAAATGCACTCCCCCAGACAACAACATAGAGCGAAACTGACAACAGTACTGGCAATGAAGCGGAAATACCAAACCACAACATTCACTGTACGATGGGTCCCCGCGTTCGCGAGGATGACGTGCGGAGAGACAGAACGAGGCTAACAGACCGAAGTTGTAAGGAAGAAGTTGGAATAACAAAGGATTAGATTAGACACATCAACAGCGGCACTCTCACATAAAAACTCAAAACACCGCCACCACACCACCAATCGTCATTCCCGTGCACACGGGAATCCATTCATCCACGCACTCCGGATGTCGCATTTGGACACGTACTCGCCGCAATAGGCAGCAACATAGAACAACCAAACAGCAACACTGACAATGAAGCGGAAATACCACACCACAACACTCGCCGTACGATGGATCCCCGCCTTCGCGAGGATGACGAGAAAAAGGATAGAAAGAAAAAGGATAGAAAGAAAAAGCAGACAGACCGAAGTGAGAAGGAAAAAGTTAGAAGAGTAAAGGATGAGAGAAAACACCAACAGCACCGTCTCACATAAAAACTCAGCACCCGCCACGCCCCCTACCGTCATTCCCGTGCACACGGGAATCCATTCATCCACGCACGCCGGATGTCGCGTTTGGAAATACACTCACCCCAGACAACAACATAGATCAAAACTGACAACAACACTGGCAATGAAGCGGTAATACCGAGCTACAAGACTCGCTGTACGATGGATCCCCGCCTTCGCGAGGATGACGAGAAAAAGGATAGAAAGAAAAAGCCGACAGTCCGAAGTAAGAAGGAAAAAGTTAGAAAACAAAGGATGAGAGAAAACACCAACAGCACCGTCTCACATAAAATCTCAGCACCCGCCACGCCCCCCCCAGTTGTCATTCCCGTGCACACGGGAATCCATTCATCCACGCACGCCGGATGTCGCATTTGGAAATGCACTCACCACAGACAACAACATAGAGCGAAACTGACAACAACACTGGCAATGAAGCGGTAATACCGAGCTACAACACTCGCTGTACGATGGATCCCCGCCTTCGAAAGGATGACGAGATAAAAATGAAAAAGAAAGGAATCGACCTAGCTCAAATATAAGTCAGAAGTGTAGAAAACTAGAAAACTAGAAAACTAGAAAGGCAACTGCA
>NZ_NPKW01001228.1:0-528 GCF_002265885.1 Vibrio sp. 03_296 | reverse complement strand
CTTTTGCTGTAGCGCTTGTTTCTGCGCGAGCGGCTCAGCCGGTTACGAGCCATTTGCTGTGCCCGCCGTGGTTGATAAGAGTACCTATCGAAGAACTTGTTGTAACGACAATTGCGTTCAATTTCTCGATAGATAGTGGCTTTATGGCGCCCCAGTTGTTTAGCTATTTTAGCGGTACTAATTCCTTGCTTTCTGAGCGCAGAAATCATATACCTTTCGTTCTCAGTGAGGTGTGTGTATTTCATGTTTTTTACTTCTTGGCGGGAGCAAAGTTCATGATTATCGCACCTTACTGTTTTTATGTTCAGAGGTGTCGCACTTCGTACTTGAATCCAAGCCCCATAACAAAGCGTTTAAGTGGGATTTGGCACGCGTGGCATTTTCGGTTTGCGTTGGGTTCGGTGATTAAGTCGCTGTGCGGTAGCTTTTGTATTGTGTGCCTGCACCCCTTAACGCGGCGTTATATGCTTTCAAAATCTGTGAGTAAAAAGGAGCTTAAAATGATTCTAAATCACGTCTCAGTTGGTG
>NZ_NPKW01001227.1:0-1363 GCF_002265885.1 Vibrio sp. 03_296 | reverse complement strand
TAAAGCCACTATCTATCGAGAAATTGAACGCAATTGTCGTTACAACAAGTTCTTCGATAGGTACTCTTATCAACCACGGCGGGCACAGCAAATGGCTCGTAACCGGCTGAGCCGCTCGCGCAGAAACAAGCGCTACAGCAAAAGCGACTTTAGGTTACCTGAGGCCTTGCTACGACTGGATTGGAGCCCTGACCAAATCGTCGGATATCTAAGAATGAGAGGCTATCCAACAATGAGCCACGAGCTCATTTATCAGCACATTTGGAACGACAAAGCTCTCGGTGGAACGCTATGGAAACACCTACGGCAATCTTCCAAGAAAAGGCGTAAAAGGTACAACTCAAAAGACAGTCGAGGACGGCTTGCAAATAAGCGTCATATTRCCGAAAGACCAGAAAACGCTGAGCATCGAAAAGAGCCTGGTCATTGGGAAATTGATACYGTCGTTGGCCGCGGAACCAAGCACTGTATCGTGACTTTAGTCGACAGAATGACTGGTTACACTTTTATCGGGCAAATGGATGATAGAACAAGCGAGTCGCTCAACGTAAGAATGAGCAAAATCATGACCCGCTCTGACTTACCTTTTAAGACGATAACTTCGGATAACGGCACTGAATTYCATGGTTACGCACAACTAGAAAAACATCATAACTGTCTGTTTTACTTTGCAAATCCATACCAMTCATGGGAGCGAGGCACTAATGAAAACACCAATGGTTTGATRCGACAATACTTACCAAAACGAACTTCCATGTCACACGTGACACAGAAGCTATGCAATGAAATTGCACACAAATTAAATACGCGCCCACGCAAAAGACTTGGGTATAGAACACCACTGGAGTATATTCATGCGCATCTTTAAAAAGTGTCGCACTTCAAACTTGATACTAAGCTGACTTAATTGTTCTCGCTGCTCCGCGTTAAGAAATGCTGGGCGACCCGTTCTTGGTTTCTCTTGCAGTCCTTCAAGCCCTTCTTCACGGAATGTTTGTACCCATTTATTCACACTGGTTCTGCTTACCTTTAGGAACTTAGCCAATTTTCTTGGCTCTTCAGTCTAGTTAATTTAAGGCTCCTAACAGGCTTTCAATCATAACCAAAAACTAAGTAGTGAACGAGGAGTCTATCTTGCTTAATGTGTCCTATATTAATTAAGTAACACGACAGTCTAAGGAGAGAGGTATGTCCCAAGAAGCTCTGATTTCACGTCTCAACGAATTACCTCGGATTGAGAGTGTGCTGCAAGAATTACTTGAGATGGTCAATCGAGATAATTTTGATTTTTCTGAGCTTATCAAAAAAATTGGCATGGATCAAGGTTACATCAGTGCCCGATTACTCAGAATGGCTAACTCGG
>NZ_NPKW01001226.1:0-633 GCF_002265885.1 Vibrio sp. 03_296 | reverse complement strand
CCACACCGACATTAATATTTTGAAGTGTGTTTGTATTCATAATAAGCTAACTCTTGCTTGCGTAATGCGGGTTCGAGACCCAGTCGAGTATTCGAGTTTGGTGCTTGGAGTTCTATGTCGCGTTCATGTTTGTTATCGGTCTCTCGATAGAGGAGCCAGCGTTCAATCGAACTACAACATAGAAAGCTTTAGTTGCGGCTAAAGCCTGGGTCTCACATTACCCGAAACAGGTCGATTAATGGGGATAATTTCCCATACAAGCGTTAAAGAGGGATTCATGCCGCGTGGCATTTTTGGTATGCGGTGGTTTTGGTGGTGAAAGTGGTCTGCGGAAAGTTGGTTTAGGCGGCATTCACCCCTTAACGCGGCGTTATGCTTAATCAATTAAAATCAGTKGKTTATGGWTTTTCTTTGTTCCCTTGGCTGATTGGTTTTGTGTTTGTCGGCAAGCCGGCTTTTGTGAGCGCTGTTTTTCGGACGCATATTCTTTGGCGCTAGAAATTCAGAGAATTGCCTCATTCAATTCTCGGGCAATCGCGAGGTTAGGGCGGTTGGCTCAATCAGAAATCCATTTTAGGTTTTCAAACTTCAAACCAGATTTGCCAAAATTCCTAGTCTGATTATCAAAACTAT
>NZ_NPKW01001225.1:0-855 GCF_002265885.1 Vibrio sp. 03_296 | reverse complement strand
CACTTATTTAGAAACCCAGTCTTCGGACTGGGTTTTGTCGTTTTCAGCGTGATGAATTTTTCTTTCAAGGGAATGCATCTTGCTCATGTCATACCAATCTGGAAAATTAACTGTCAGGTCTATCCATCTTCTCGAACACATCTGTCTGACTCTGGCCGAACATTCCAAAAAACTCTTCCAAGCCCTACATACTTTGGAGACAATGCCTTCGTAATCCGCAAAAGATGGATTGGCGAGATAGTGTTGTCTTAACCTACTCCACACTTGTTCTATCGGTTTTAGCTCTGGAGAATAGGGTGGGAGCTTGATGATACTGACATTATCAAATGGCTCTGCAATGTCATTGGTATGCCAACCCGCGCCATCCATAATGACCACTGTGTGACGACTTTTTTCGGTCACCGTGGAGAGCTACTTCAGATGCTCAACCATAATGTTCTTGTTAACACAAGGAACGACCATTGCCTGGCCAATACCTCTAGCGGGACATACTGAGCCAAACAAACACGCATGTTCAAACTGCTGCTGTTTTACCACTCTTGGTCTTGAGCCACGCTCAGCCCAAAGTCGAGTTGTCGTGTTTTGCTGGGCGACTCGTTCTTGGTTTCTCTTGCAGTCCTTCAAGCCCTTCTTCAAGGAATGTTTGTACCCATTGATTCACACTGGTTCTGCTTACCTTAAGGAACTTAGCAATTTGGGTTCGAGAGTAACCATCTTTAAAGTGGGCCAATGCGAGCAATCGCACTTTCATTTGAATAGATTTTTGTTGGCTAGTAAGTTTTTTGAAATCAATGTTATTGAGACTGTCCATAGTGTCATTTATCACGAAGAAGTAACAGCCTCAATTAGTTCATA
>NZ_NPKW01001224.1:0-502 GCF_002265885.1 Vibrio sp. 03_296 | reverse complement strand
GAATGGGTTCAGGTGGGTCCAAAACGCTATGGTCGCCAAGCAAATTCTTAAAATTCGGAAAGCTGTTTGCGTTCTCTACACATTCAATTCGTTCTTGCTTTGAGTCCATCAAAAACCCCTTTGGGTGTTGTATGGTTAAGCCTCACGGGCAATTAGTACAGGTTAGCTCAACGCCTCACAGCGCTTACACACCCTGCCTATCAACGTTCTAGTCTCGAACAACCCTTYAGGATACTTAAAGTATCAGGGAAGACTCATCTCAGGGCTCGCTTCCCGCTTAGATGCTTTCAGCGGTTATCGATTCCGAACTTAGCTACCGGGCAATGCGTCTGGCGACACAACCCGAACACCAGAGGTTCGTCCACTCCGGTCCTCTCGTACTAGGAGCAGCCCCCTTCAATCTTCCAACGCCCACGGCAGATAGGGACCGAACTGTCTCACGACGTTCTAAACCCAGCTCGCGTACCACTTTAAATGGCGAACAGCCATACCCTTGGGACCG
>NZ_NPKW01001223.1:0-563 GCF_002265885.1 Vibrio sp. 03_296 | reverse complement strand
CATTCTGATCCACGATTACTAGCGATTCCGACTTCATGGAGTCGAGTTGCAGACTCCAATCCGGACTACGACGCACTTTTTGGGATTCGCTCACTTTCGCAAGTTGGCMGCCCTCTGTATGCGCCATTGTAGCACGTGTGTAGCCCTACTCGTAAGGGCCATGATGACTTGCGTCGTCCCCACCTTCCTCCGGTTTATCACCGGCAGTCTCCCTGGAGTTCCCGACATTACTCGCTGGCAAACAAGGATAAGGGTTGCGCTCGTTGCGGGACTTAACCCAACATTTCACAACACGAGCTGACGACAGCCATGCAGCACCTGTCTCAGAGTTCCCGAAGGCACTCCAGCGTCTCCGCTAGATTCTCTGGATGTCAAGAGTAGGTAAGGTTCTTCGCGTTGCATCGAATTAAACCACATGCTCCACCGCTTGTGCGGGCCCCCGTCAATTCATTTGAGTTTTAATCTTGCGACCGTACTCCCCAGGCGGTCTACTTAACGCGTTAGCTCCGAAAGCCACGGCTCAAGGCCACAACCTCCAAGTAGACATCGTTTACAGCGTGGAC
>NZ_NPKW01001222.1:0-527 GCF_002265885.1 Vibrio sp. 03_296 | reverse complement strand
CTGGCGCTGGATCACCTCCTTATACGATGATTATTGCGATGAGTGTTCACACAGATTGATACGGTTTAGATTAGAGCATCTAGTGGGTCTGTAGCTCAGGTGGTTAGAGCGTACGCCTGATAAGCGTAAGGTCGGTGGTTCGAGTCCACTCAGACCCACCACTCAACGATGGGGTTATAGCTCAGCTGGGAGAGCGCCTGCCTTGCACGCAGGAGGTCTGCGGTTCGATCCCGCATAGCTCCACCATCTTTAAGGGTTTTTYCYTAAGAATCTTTAAACATGGTTTTCATTAGAAAATCTGCTCTTTAACAATTTGGAAAGCTGACAAAACAACAATTTATTGTTGTTTGTAAAGTTCTCAATGTTTGTCTTTAAGACAAACACCAACAAACACATTCAAGTGTTCTTGGGAATGTCACTGTTAAGTGACTATTCGAAATTGAGTCCGGCAAAATCAACGCTATCTCGCTCATTCAAATAATGAGATAGCAACTTTGGTTGTTTGATAGAAGACCCTTTGGGGTTGT
>NZ_NPKW01001221.1:0-379 GCF_002265885.1 Vibrio sp. 03_296 | reverse complement strand
CACGAATGGCGTAATGATGGCCACGCTGTCTCCACCCGAGACTCAGTGAAATTGAAATCGCTGTGAAGATGCAGTGTACCCGCGGCTAGACGGAAAGACCCCGTGAACCTTTACTACAGCTTGGCACTGAACATTGAACCTACATGTGTAGGATAGGTGGGAGGCTTTGAAGACGTGACGCCAGTTGCGTTGGAGCCGTCCTTGAAATACCACCCTTGTATGTTTGATGTTCTAACGTTGGCCCTATCGGGTTGCGGACAGTGCCTGGTGGGTAGTTTGACTGGGGCGGTCTCCTCCCAAAGAGTAACGGAGGAGCACGAAGGTGGGCTAATCACGGTTGGACATCGTGAGGTTAGTGCAATGGCATAAGCCCGCTTAA
>NZ_NPKW01001220.1:0-990 GCF_002265885.1 Vibrio sp. 03_296 | reverse complement strand
CCTCACGGCCTCCATCCTCTCACACCACCGTACAAGCGTGGGTCGCATACGGCGGTTCCGAATATATCTTTAGTGACTCATACCCATCTCTCAATGAGTACAGTCCCCTCTCCTCGAACCATTTGATTGGCATTGCGTGATTCACCTGGGGCGAGAGGGCTAAGTGCCACCACCCTTTATCTGACATCGCCAGCTTCCACGCATTTCGCTCTGTTACACCTTGTCGTTGTAACCATGTCGCTATGCTGTATCTGCGTTTGCGCTGTTTCAGACGGTAGCATCTCAACCGACGCCGTATCCATTCGTCCAAGCGCTGCATCGCACTTTGACCTATGGCGAGCTTGAAGTAGTGCTGCCAACCTCGTAGGTATTGGGTTAACTCGGTGATGATTACCGATAACTCTCGACCTCGATTTCGCTTCGTTATTCTCCGCACTCGCTTCTTCATTTGAGCTTGTGCCGATTTTGATATCAGGAGGGTTCCGTCTATCTTGAAGCTATGGCTTAGGTAGCCTCGCTCCGGCACTCTTGTTGCTGCACTTTTCTCACGATTTACCGTGAGCTTTAGCTTCTGTTCCAAGAACTCCGTTATCGACTCTTTGACTCGATGCGCGGCTTCCTCACTACGAACGTAGATTTGGCAGTCATCTGCATATCGACAGAACTTATGCCCTCTCCGCTCTAACTCTTTGTCCAGTTCATCTAATACGATATTGGAAAGTAACGGAGATAATGGACCACCCTGCGGTGTTCCTCGTTGTCTTCGCTCTACTAACCCATCTCGCATTAAGCCTGCCTGTAGATATGCCCTGATTAGCTTTAATACTCGTTTATCACTAATGTCCTTAGATAATCTGTGCATCACCCTATCATGGTTCACCGTGTCGAAGTATTTGGCTAGATCGATATCCACTACATAACCCCGCCCTTCTCTGATATAGCGGCTTGCTGCCGCAAGCGCATGATGCGCACTACGGTTTGGCCTGAACC
>NZ_NPKW01000122.1:0-39678 GCF_002265885.1 Vibrio sp. 03_296 | reverse complement strand
TTGAAGAGACGAACAGGGTCAACAGGTGGACGCCCATTATCTTTACAATAAAGATGAGCAACTTCATCACGAATGAATTCGAAGTCGATAGCATTATCGATTTTGCGCACTAAATGGTCTTTAGGAACTAACTGTTCCATCGTCACCATTTCCAGTTCGTATTGTTGCGGGGTGGGTTCTTGAAGCATATCGGAGTATCCATATTTCGATACCCCTATTAGATCAAAGGTCTAGCTCGAAAGCTAGACCTTTGTCAGCAGTCTGAAACGCCCAACTCATGAGTTGGGCGTTTTTTATGCCTGACAAAATCTTTGAACCCCAGCATCCGTGTCAACGGATGCTAAACGACTTGTTTGGTTTTGAACACTTCAGGCCAATACATCTTAACGTAGCCAGCAGATACCCATACAACGAGCACGGTGGCAATACTCAATTCAAGAAAACCAAAATCATGCAGCCATGCCCATTGAGGGTGGGACTCAGCAAAAAATGCGGTTAAGCGATGCATCGCAATGGCACTGATCACCGATGGGAAGGTAACGGCCGCGATGGAAGGTTGGAACTTCAATCTCAGTAATCGAATGTAGCATAGGTAAATCAGCAGCGTCATGGTAATGGCGATGCCCGATAACGCGCCAGTGAGGATAGGGTCTGGCTCTCTGAAGTTCACCAAATACGCGGCCAGCGAAAGGTTAACCGGAGCGGCCATGATGGCTAATGTCGGCCTTGCTCGCTTAGGTAGAGAACCAAAAAACACCAATCGGTAGAGAACCAGAGGCAGTAGGAAAAAATAGATCCCAATACAGACCATAGCCAGCGTTTCTGAAAAGACATTGTGACCAAATTGAGAACCGGCCAATGAGCTGCTGATCAATCCAACTGGGTAGAGGAACCAGCTTGGCACAATATTGGACATCTTAAAATTCATGATTTGGAAACTGAAAAACAGCACCATCATGGTAAAGTGCAGCAAAACCGCCATAAACCAAAGAGGGTAGGCGATCAACGGCGATACGACGGCCAAATAATCGCACAACACCAATAGCGCCATACTCATTGGAGCCATCAAACTTCCACTCAGAGGATGACGAATATCGTTGAGAAAGGTTTTGCCGTTGGTGGCATATTTGGCCAATACAGGTAAGAGTAATATCGCACCAAAAGCCGCAAGGAAAGGACGAATAGGTACGCCAACTTCTGGTAAATAGAGAGCCCAAGCTTGGCCTAAACCAATCATGCCCAACGCTAATGCAGCTTGAGAAGGGGGAACACTTTGGACTTGAACCAGCCTTCTCCAATTCAGCGAAAATTCCATTTGCGAATTTAACCTCAATTCGACGCACTACCTTTCTAGAGTGGGGATCCGTTCCCATTTAACCATGACTTAATAGAAGAATCAGCACCATTTAACCGTAAATTCAAGAAATCAGATGCGCATGAGCAAAATGGGCTCAGGGATGGTATCAACTTTGTGTGGTTGTTGCTTGGAAAAAATCGAATTTAGCGCAAAAAATCGGGATAAAGTCGTTTATCCCGATGCATTATTAGTGAGGAATCTTTACGAGTTTTGCTGCTCTGGTAGATCTTGCTGACGTAACTTGTCGTTCTTGATGGTTCTATGTAAAAGCTGGCTGTAGATGGGCTTACCGCCACAAACTTGCGCACAAATCACCGCACCAAGACTGGTAATGATCAGTGGCAAAATAAGGTAATAGTTGTTGGTCATTTCAATCACGAGCAGAATTCCTGTAATTGGTGCGCGGACCGTAGCGGCGAACAAAGCCCCCATGCCTGCAATGGCGAACATGCCCGGCTCGATGGGAAGATCGGGAAGTAGGATTTTCGCGGTGGCACCAAAGGCATAGCCGAACAGTGTGCCCAATGCCAACATAGGCGCAAAAATCCCGCCGGGTGCTCCTGAGCCAAAACAGATTAAAGTGGTCAAAACTCGTCCGACAAAGAGCATCACCAGAAGAGAAACGCTGTAGTTGCCGTTAGTGACGTCTGGAATAAGATGAATGCCGCCGCCCGTCAGCTCGGGAACATACAGTAATAGCAAACCAAAGATGCCACCGAGACAGGTTCCGGTGATCAAATAGCGTTTGCGATCGTTTTTGTGCAAGGCAACAAAGGCGTCTTGTGCGACAGTAACCAGTTTATTAAACAGCACACCGAATACGCCAAATAGCGCGCCCAATAACAAAAAGAGCCACAAAGCTTTTAGCTCGGGTGGTTGATATTGCGGCATGGTGATGACCGCATCTTGGCCGTTGATGGCACGAAACACGATATTGGCCATGACAGCAGAAATAATCACAGCTCGAATAGAGATCAGCGAGTAGCGAAATTGTGGACGCATCTCTTCGACCACGAACATGATCCCCGCAAGCGGAGCATTAAACGCGGCTGCCAAACCACCTGCCGCCCCTGAGGCGAGCAAAGAGTGGCGAGTGTCATCATCTTTTACTCGGAAAATGTCAGTGACCATGCGACCAACGGCGCCACCCATCTGAACGGTAGGCCCTTCGCGGCCCAGCACCATTCCTGAACCCAGTGCCCCCATGCCGCCAAAAAACTTCACGGGAATGACTCGCCACCATCTGACAGGGCGGATATTATCCATCGCCCCCTCGATTTCTGGTATACCTGAGCCAGCGGCCTCTGGCGCAAAGCGATGAACCAGAAAGTACCCCACAAATGCAAGCGCAGCACTGATCAAAATTGCAGCAAGCCAAAGGGGCAACAAATGACCAATTTCACTCTTTAACCAATCCGTCCGAGTCTCAGAAACAAAATGCACGGCGATTTCGAAATAGGTTCCAACCAGCCCAGCCAACACGCCAACCAGTGCCGCAAGGAAGAGCACAGAAATAGGGGTTGATCCGTGTGAGAGAAACTGATTGATCGCATCCTTGGGTACTTTTACTAATACGGACTGAATGATTCTCTCACGTTTGGTCATTTACCTTCTCCGACACAAATAGTTGAAGCACGAATTATAAGCTTGACCACTGTTACGCCTTAATCAGTAAAGATGCAAATTAGCTTTGCAGAAATCGTATTTAACGATGTACTAAATGTGATGGAGGTATCATTAATAAACGGGTGTGTCACTTGCAAATTCACCAATCTGAACCACACTTAAATTGTAAAGCAACATGCTGCTCGATAAGGAGGGATGTGAGGTTTTACACACAATTTGGATGGAATCAAAACTCTACTGTAGTTCCTCGTTTTTTGTTAGGGATGCATCTATAGTAATCCCAAATCGCAGACTCACGATTGAGTAACGAGGTAAAGGCGCACTGCTAGGTGCGCCTTATTAATTTGTGCTGTCCATGATTGATTTCCTGACATCTTGCTCTATGCTGTCTCTCCTCTGTTGACTCAAAAACCAATCAAATGCGTCGTTATTTAAGCTCGCTGTCCCTTTACATTTTTGCTATCGCTTCTCTATTGATGAGTGGGGTTGTGATTGCGCAATCTTGGTCCGTCGTTGGTCAAATAACACAAGCTGATCTCCCTCTTTCCAGTGCAGAAGTAGAACAAGAATCAGATAGTTATCGCTGTGAACACCAAGATGGAGAAGCTGTCTATTGTTATGATGCGCTTAATTATTATCAGCAAACATTCATAGGTGAAGTGACGTTTGAGACAAATATCGTCACCATGAAGTTAATGACGCCTTTCAACATGGCGGATTGGTCGCAACTTCAGTTGAACCTAAGAAAAGATTTGATGCAGATTGCGGAGGTTTCCGCGTCGGGTGACTCATTCGATGCGCAAGCACAATTAGCCAAAGCCAAGACTCAAAAGGAAAGAAACCTTGTTGATAAAAATTTGGTCATTTTTCTCAATAAATACCGAACGCATTCACAAACACAGCGTTGGCTTCCAGCTTCGCAGTATCACCTTCAACAGCCCTGCGTGTTAGCCGAAATCAGCCATGATCGTGAATGGATAACCTTGGTGATTACTCGTTTTCTGCGGCCAAAGAAGAACGAGAAATGAACGCTGCCATACCTTCTTGGTCTAAAAAACCATCTGCTTTCTTGTGCGCACGCAGGTATTGATAGCCAGCAATTATTTGTTGTTGGTTTGGCCATTCTTGTTCGTTGAGCTTTTGCCCGGTTACGTATTGATAAGCCATTTTAAATGCCTGCTCATCGACGACTTCTGCTTGTCGGTAAAGATAGCCGCAGCCAGTGGCTAACCACTCCAATGAACAGTTAGCTCGCATCGCAATTTGATTGGCTTTGGATAGACTAGGCTCAGTGCCTTTTAAGTCCTTGCGAATCAGGGCTTCCGACAGGTCTACACGGCGAGCGAAACCACTGACGCTCTCTTGGCCAATTAAGCTGGCTAATCTTTGGGCAAAACTCATCAATTCGTACTCCAGTTCGAATTCCTTGGGTTTACGCGTTGAGTCGACGGCAAAACAAGTCTAGGATTTAACAAGATAAATAAGGAGTACGCAATGGTAGCGAAAGTTGTAACAGCGCCACAAGGGCCAGAGTTTTCGGCGCTGGTTCAAGGTTATTGGCGTTTGGCTGAATGGAACATGACCCCTCAGCAACGTTTAACATTTCTAAAGCAACATATCGAAATGGGCATCACGACGGTTGACCATGCAGACATTTATGGACAATACGAGTGTGAACACTTATTCGGTGAGGCGTTGGCGTTAGACAAAAGCTTACGTAGCGATATTCAAATCGTGACGAAATGCGACATTAATTTATGTGGGGCAAAGCACCCAGATCGTAAGGTTAACCATTACGATACCAGTGCCGCGCATATTTATCAGTCAGTGAACAACTCGTTGGAACGTTTAGGGGTAGATGAGCTGGATGTGCTACTTATCCATCGTCCTGATGCTTTAATGGATGCCGACGAGGTAGCGGAAGCCTTCAACGAGCTGCACAAAGTGGGTAAGGTGAAGCACTTCGGTGTGTCGAATTTCTCTCCCCGTCAATTTGAGTTGCTTCAATCTCGATTGAGTAAACCACTGGTGACTAACCAAGTGGAAATCAATCCTCTTCAGTTTGACGTAGTGCACGATGGCACTCTGGACCAACTGCAGATGTTACGTGTTCGCCCAATGGCTTGGTCGTGTTTAGGTGGTGGCGCACTGTTTTCCGGCCAAGGCGAGCAGGAGAGTCGTGTGCGTAAAGAGTTAGAGGCGATTCGCGAAGAAGTTGGTGCGCAGAGCATCGATGAAGTGGTTTACGCTTGGGTGAGAAAGCTGCCATCGCTACCGATTCCTATCATTGGTTCAGGCAAAATAGAGCGAGTTCAAAGTGCCGTGAATGCATTGCAAATTGAGCTAAGCCGTGAACAGTGGTATCGAGTGTGGGTGGCTTCAAAAGGCCATGGTGTGCCATAGAAAAAAAAGAATCAGTGGCGGGTGAACCGTCACTGATGCACACGCGTATAACGCATCGCTTGGGCGAAAAAAGGATGTTTGATGACACTAGGATGTGGAAGTTTGGGGCGAAATAAAGCCACTTGGCGGACGTTGAGTTATCTTGCTTTGGCCTTTATTTTATTAGGCTGTTCCAATAAATTTCTATACACCAACCTCGATTGGGTGGTGCTCGAATATGTCGATGACTATGTGACATTGGAAAACGAGCAAGAAGCAATGTTGGACGAACGCTTGCAGCAATTGCTGCGCTGGCATCAAGAAGAAGAGTTACCGCTTTACGCCCGGCAACTACAACAGTTGGAAACGATCACCTCGGCACAAGTGTCCGCTGAATTTGTTATCGAGCAGCGAGAAGCCATTAAGCAGCACACAGCAAGGCTCGCCACGCGGGCCGCTCCCGATATCTACGCTTTAACACTTTCCCTTAGTGCCAAACAAGAACAAGAGTTGTTGAATAATTTGGCAAAAAAATATCAAGAGTTGGATGAAAAATACGGTGGCTGGTCGGAGCAAGAGCGTCGGCGTCGTTATGTTGAACGCATCGAAGAGAGCCTAGAGAAGTGGGTTGGCCGTTTAAACAAAGAGCAAAAATCGTTGGTGGTTCGTTGGGCCGATGAACTGCAAATCACTACACCACATTGGAAAGAGCATAGAAATAAAATGTTGGAAGTTGCCCGCCAGCTGTTAAACAACAAGCATGATCCCCATTATCTACATGAAAATTTGATGCGCCTTCTGTTGCAACCAGAGAGTTACTATAGTCCTGAGTTAAGCGAGAAAGTGAATTTCAATATTGCGTTAGCCAACCAGTACATTCCCCAAATCAGCCAAACCATGAGCGATAAACAGTGGCGACATTTTCGTGCTGAAGTAAAAAACTGGCGTGACTTAGCGAGTGAGTTGAACAATCAAATAGTCGGGCGCTAACAGACATACACTATGGAATGGTTTGCGTAATATTCCTCGTCAATGACAGAAAAACTGATTCAAAGCAATTTCTCATCTTTTCAAGTGCGTAAGATAGTTGCGTCGGGTTGTTCATACCACACTAACTTGTGCCTTCATTCTATGCCCGACAACTCGTAGAGCAGGTGTCTTCACCATAATGACTATATTCACCACTCTCGTTGGCTAAGAAGAAGAGAATTGCCATGAAACATTTAGTACAAAGATTTATTCGCTATGTGACGTTTGATACTCAATCAAACCCCAAAAAGAAATGCTGCCCAAGCACATCTGGACAAATGAAGTTTGCAGAGCATCTCAAACAAGAGCTGCTTGACCTTGGTCTCAGTCAAGTTGAGTTGGATGAGCATGGTTACTTGATGGCGAAGCTGCCAAGTAATGTGGCGTACCCAGTTCCAGCAATTGGCTTTATCGCACACATGGATACCGCGCCAGACGCCTCTGGCAAAAATGTGAAACCGCAGATCATAGAAGATTATCATGGCGGTGACATCGCGCTCGGCATTGGAGACGAAGTACTGTCTCCAGTGCAGTATCCTGAGCTGCATGCGCTACATGGTCACAATTTAATTACCACAGATGGCACTACTTTGCTGGGTGCCGACAACAAAGCTGGTATTGCGGAAATCTTATCGGCCATTGAGATGCTTATGGAAAATCCAAGCATTCCACATGGCGATATTTGTATTGGTTTTACGCCTGATGAAGAGATTGGCCGCGGTGCGGATTTGTTCAATGTGGAACGCTTTGGCGCAGAATGGGCCTACACCATTGATGGTGGGCCGCAAGGCGAGTTGGAATATGAAAACTTCAATGCATCCAGTGCAGACGTTATTTTTCATGGTGTGAGTGTTCACCCTGGCACAGCAAAAGACAAAATGGTGAACGCAATGACATTGGCATCGCAATTCCATTGCCGAATGCCAGCAGATGAAACGCCGGAAACCACCGAAGGCTACCAAGGTTTTTATCACCTCAAATCTGCCGAAATGGGTGTGGCGCGATCAGAGCTGGGCTACATTCTTCGAGACTTCGAGCGCGACGGCATTGCTCGCCGTAAGGCGCTTATGCAGTCCCTCGTGGACGATATGAACACACAACTTAAGCATGGCTCGGTTGAGATCCGCTTCACCGACAGCTACTACAACATGAAAGAGAAAGTTGAGCCTTTTCCACATGTGATTGAGTTGGCGAAGCAAGCAATGGAAGTGTGCGATGTTGAACCTATCATTAAGCCTATCCGTGGTGGAACGGATGGAGCTCGTTTATCCTTCATGGGATTGCCTTGTCCAAACATTTTTACGGGCGGCTACAATTTCCACGGTATTCATGAATTTGCGTCAATAGAACAGATGGAAAAATCGGTTCAGGTGATTGTGAAAATTGCGGAATTAACAGCGAAAAAGTACGCTTAACGCTTCTATAAGCATCAAAAAATAGCCCAGCATTGCTGGGCTATTTCCTTAATAATTTCCTCAATAACGTGCCGTTTAATGGCGGAGAGATCAGCGTACGCCTTCTTCGCCTAGTTCATCGACAGGAAGCCAATTTACTTCGACACCTGCTTGATTGAACATATCTTGGCTTACGGCAATTTTGTCACCCCAACGGGAAAGAAAATCTTCCGATTGCTCAGGGCAGTGCACGCGCGAAATGCCCGTTTGAATAATCTTTGCGGCACAATTTGGGCAAGGAAAATGGGTGACCCAAATTTCGCATCCGTCTAAATCACGTTTAGAAAATAGAATGGCATTCTCTTCGGCGTGCAGTGTTTTGAGGTATTTCAGTTCACGCTCGTCGGTGTCGACGCTATCGGAAACACCGTGTGGATATCCGTTGAAGCCAACAGAAACGATACGGTTCTGTTTGGTGATCACCGCACCCACTTGAGTGGATGGGTCTTTACTCCAAGAGGCGACTAATTCTGCCATTTGATAGAAGCGTTTTGCCCATTTAGAAATCATTCATTACCCTCTCTTCATTAGGCTGTTGGCTGAATAATAACGTATTTTATTTAAAAACATAGTCATCACTGATGATATCTGCTGAAAAGCCTTCTCTGCACTCATCAATCCGATGGAAAAACCGCTTCTTTAGCCGGTGAATCTTGCTCATGTCCCTCGTGCTTCAAGGGATTCGGTGTTACATCAGTTCAACAACTCGATGCAGTTGATAACCTTCTTTTCTGCTCGTTTCAGACCTTTACAGTTTGAAACAGTTTTGAGTTTTTATCTGATAGTTCTCGGACAATTCTTGTAGCAAGCTTGCGTATTTTAAACGAAACTCCGTTTTATAAGCATGGTAAATGTATGAAATTAAAACCAATTGTCGGACTTATTGTAGCTTCGGCTCTGTTGGCAGGATGCGAGGACAAAGCTCTTCAGCAGCATAATACGATGGCGCCACTGGTCGTGACGCAAGAGGTACTGATGTTAGATTATCAACCTAGCAACGCCTATATCGGGCGTGTGGAAGCGGTTGAAGATACCAACATTACTGCACAAGTCTCTGGCTATCTGAAAGCTCGCCATTTTGAGGAAGGCCAATTGGTTGAAAAGGGTGCGCTACTTTACACCATTGAACCATCGTCGTTTGAAGCTCAGGTTGCCAGTGCGAAGGCGTCGCTGGCTCAAGCGAAAGCCTCATTGAAGAAAGCGGAGTTAGATCATCAACGTGGTAAGAATTTGCTACCACGTGGCAGTATTTCGCAGTCGGAATTCGATGCTTTGACTGCTGGTCTACTGGGCGCACAAGCGCAACTTGAAGCGGCAAATGCACAGTTGAAATTGGCGGACGTTAACCTTTCTTATACTCAAATTCGAGCGCCATTTTCAGGCCGCATTAGCGATTCCAAAGTCAGTACGGGAGATCTGGTTTCTCCTTCTTCAGGCATCTTAACCACCTTAGTCAGTCTCGATCCCATTCATACTGCATTCAGCATTAGCGAGCGTGAGCGTTTGGCTCTCGGTATCGAAAGAATAAAGGGAGATGGCTCTACACCATCGGCTGGTGTGGAAGTCCAGCTGCAACTGGAAAATGGTAAAGAATATCCCCATTTAGGGCGCTTGGATTACTTGGGTAATCGCATTGATACCAAAACGGGCACCATTGCATTGAGAGCGGTAGTGGAAAATCCCGATCATCAATTGCTGCCGGGTCAACACATCAAAGTCAATTTGCGAGAGAAACAAGCTCAGTCGGTGGTGGTGGTTCCGCGTCGTGCAGTGCAGACGGATCTTGAAGGGCATTTCGTAATGGTTATGACACCGGGGGAGGTGGCTGAGCGTCGAAATGTCTCTTTAGGTGCACAAGTTGAACAAGGTGTGGTGATTCGCCAAGGCTTGACGCAGGATGACGTTGTTATCACCCAAGGATTGCAGCGTGTGAGAAACGGCATGCAAGTGCGTGTGCAAACGCCAGCCGAATCGAAGCAGTAAGGAGGCGTTATGTTAAGTCGTTTCTTTATTCAGAGACCCAAGTTTGCACTGGTGATCTCAATTATTCTCACGCTGGCTGGTGCCATTGCTCTGGCGGTCTTACCCGTTGCGGAATACCCCAAAATTAGCCCACCGTCGGTGAGCGTGACCGCGTATTACACCGGCGCGAGTGCCGAGGTAGTGGAGCAGGCGATTGCGGATCCGATCGAAACCTCGGTCAACGGCGTAGAAAACATGATCTACATGTCGTCCAAGAGTGCCAACGATGGATCGTACAGCCTAAATGTGACCTTTGATGTCGGCACCGATCCAGACATGGCACAGGTGAACGTGCAAAACCGTGTTGCCCAAATTGAGTCAAAGCTGCCGCAAGAAGTACGCATGGTCGGCGTGACAGTGAAAAAACGCTCTCCGGATTTGTTGATGGTACTGAACTTCTATTCGCCCGATGGCAAATATGACGATCAATTCTTAATCAACTACATCAACCTCAACGTTAAAGACCAACTTGCGCGCGTTAAAGGCATTAGTGAAGTGAACGTGATTGGTGGTGGTGAGTACGCGATGCGCGTTTGGCTTGATCCTGAAAAAATGGCTAACCTCAAGCTTACCACCTCGGATGTCTATTCTGCATTAAGCCAGCAAAACGTCCAAGTTGCCGCCGGGCGTATTGGTGCTGCGCCCTACAATAACCCTCAGGAAGTTCAGTTCAACCTAGTAACAAAAGGGCGTTTGGAGGGCGTTAGCGAGTTTGAGAATGTGGTATTGCGAGCCAACCCTGATGGTTCAAGCGTTTACTTAAAAGATGTTGCCAGAGTGGAATTGGGGAAAAAATTCTACGATGGTAACGGTAAGTTCCGTGGGCGCGATGCGTCGATCGTGGCACTGTCGCTGCAATCTGATGCCAATGCACTAGAAAGCGGGCAAGCAGTGATGGCGCTGCTTGAACGTTTAAGTGGTAATTTCCCTGAAGGGATGGCGTATGAAACCAGCTATGACACAACGGTGTTTGTGGCGGAATCCATTAAAGGGGTAGTGAAGACTCTGATTGAAGCGATTCTACTGGTGATTGCCGTGACTTACTTGTTCTTGGGGAGTGCACGTGCAACGTTGATACCGGTTGTGGCGATCCCTGTCTCTCTGATCGGTACCTTTGCGGTTATGCTTGCCACGGGCTTTACCATCAACACCGTCACGCTGTTTGGTTTGATCTTAGCCATTGGTATCGTGGTTGATGATGCCATTTTGGTGATCGAAAACGTCGATACGACGATGGCGAAGGATCCAAGTATCTCACCACGCAAAGCTACTTTAATGGCGATGAAAGAAGTGACCGGACCAATCATTACCTCTACGTTAGTACTGTTGGCGGTTTTCTTGCCAGTGGCGATGCTACCGGGTATTACCGGCATCATGTACCGCCAGTTCGCGTTGACTATCTGTATCTCGGTGGTGATCTCGTCGATTAACGCCTTGACCTTAGCGCCCGCACTTTGTTCGTTGGTGCTTAAACAGGGTGGTGAAAACACCGCAAATTGGTTTAAAACCTTCAACCGTGGTCTCGAGCGCGTCACTGAACGTTATGGCCAGGTGGCGGGATTCTTAGTGAAAAAATCACTGTTACTGGTGGCTTTTTTCATGGTTGCTGTTGCTGCGGTGGTGTTCTTTGCCAAAACCACGTCTACCGCTTTTGTACCGCAAGAAGATAAAGGCATCTTGCTGGTCAATGTGCAACTGCCAGACTCTGCTTCTTTGTCTCGCACCGAAGAAGTGACCAATCATCTTCTTAACATGGTAGAGCAAGAGTCGGGAGTGGATGGTGTGACGGTGGCCAATGGCTTTTCGTTTATGACGGGAGCTGCCGCTTCGAATGGCGCTTCCCTGTTTATCAAGTTGCACGATTGGGAAATGCGTAACGGGTTAAATGGCAACCACTCAGCGAATGCGATTGCTCAGCGTATTAATGGCAGAGCAGCAATGGAACTGCCACAGGCCGTTGTGTTTGCTATGGGGCCGCCGGCAGTGCCGGGAATGGGCGCCGCTTCGGGTTTTGAGTTTGTACTAGAAGATACGCTGGGCCGAAGCCGAACCGATTTAGCGATGGTGATGGGAGAAATGATCCAAGCGGCGAATCAAGCGCCTGAAATTGCCTATACCTTTAGCACGTTTCGAGCGAATGTACCGCATTACTATGTCGATATTGATCGTGAAAAAGCGCAGCAACTAGGCATTCCGCTGTCGTCGATCTTCCAAACGTTACAGGGCAATCTTGGTTCGATGTACGTGAACGATTTCACTATGTTTGGCAAAAACTTCCGTGTGACGATGCAGGCCGATAGTGAACATCGCAGCAGTATGGACGATCTGTCACGTTTCCACGTTCGTACCTCCTCCGGTGACATGGTGCCACTTAGCACACTGCTGAGTTATGAACAGGTGTTTGAACCGGATGTGGCATGGCGTTACAACATGTATCGCAGCGCCATTATTCAAGGCCAACCTGCGCCCGGTTATTCCAGTGGTGATGCCATTGCGGCGATGGAACGCATTGCGGCAGAGCTGCTTCCTCAAGGGTACACTTACGAGTGGACTGGTATGGCGTATCAAGAAGTATTGGCAGGAAACCAAGCGATTTACGCTTTTGCGCTGGCGTTAATTTTCATCTACCTGTTCATGGTGGCTCAGTATGAAAGTTGGACCATTCCGTTGGCGATTATTTTGGTGGTACCCGTGGCGACGTTAGGATCATTCCTTGCGCTGAACTTAACCGGGACACCACTGAATCTCTATGCTCAGATAGGTTTGGTTCTTCTCATCGCCCTGGCGGCCAAGAATGCCATCTTGATTGTGGAATTTGCCAAGCAGCAAAGGGAAGAGAAAGAGGTGGCCATTGATGAGGCTGCCGTTCAAGGTGGTAAACTGCGCTTCAGGGCCGTAAACATGACATCTTGGTCGTTTATTCTCGGGATTTTCCCGCTGATTTTCGCTGCAGGCGCTGGTCATGTGAGTCAAAACTCACTGGGCATCTCTCTTGTTGGCGGCTTGCTGTGCGTGTTATTGGCCGGTACCTTCCTGATCCCTGGTTTCTATGCGTTGGTGCAAAGAAAGCGGGAGCAAGCGCACGGAGGCAGCACCAAGCTCATTCCATTGGATGATGAATAGTGAGAAGAACCTCTTCTTCTGACCGATAAAAAAATGCCCCAACTGAGTTGGGGCATTTTTATAAGCATTGAATGCTATTAACGTTGACGAGTTTTAAACTGAGCGACCGCGTTGTCCATCGAATGCGCTTGCTCGGAGACAAGGTCTACTTCTCTCAAACACTCTTGCGCTGAGTGCATGTTGTTTTCCGAAATGGTGTTCAGCTCGGTAATGGAGCCGCTTACTTGGCCCATAACCACACCTTGCTCTTCAATGGCTGAAGCGATGCGTTCTGAGTTGGCCTGAATATTGGTCATGTCATTGATGATCTGGCGCAGGCTTGAATCAAGCTGTTCAGAAGCATGTAGGGTTTCTTGGCCTTGTTCATTACATTGGTCGATATCTGATACCACTTTAGCCATTTGCGATTGGATCGCTGAGACCACCTTCGTAATCTCTTCTGTTGACTGATGGGTGCGGCTGGCTAGAGCACGAACTTCATCCGCAACCACGGCAAAGCCTCGGCCTTGTTCTCCGGCACGTGCTGCTTCAATTGCCGCATTGAGCGCCAGTAGGTTAGTTTGCTCTGCGATGCCTTGAATGATCTCGACCGCGCCGCCAATTTTTTCAACATGGCCATTGAGTGAACCAATCGACTGTTGACTGTTGGCTAAGATCCCCGTCAATTGATCGATGTTTTTCACGGTCGACTCTACGACGTTACGGCCAGATTTCGCGTTCTTCGCCGCTTGTTGTACACCTTCCACCGCAATATTGGTGCTTTCAGAAATCTCACCAATAGTTGCCACCATTTCTTGAACAGAAGTGGCCATCGTGCTGGTGTGATCCGCTTGAACGTGGAACTGCTCGATCACGCCTTCAAGCTCAGTGTGCATATTATTAGTGCTACTGGTGAGCTGGGACGATTTTTCTTGAGAGCTGAAAATCAATTGCTCGATTTTTTCCAACAAAGTATTCAGTTGCTGGCCAATCATCGTCAACTCATCGTTCCCTTTTAGCTCACTTCGTAAACCAATGTTGTTGGTTTCAGAAATGGCTTTAATCGTGGTAGCAAGGGCATGGACTTGATTGTTAATCGAGCGAGAAATTTGCAAGATAACAATCACCAGCAGCGCCAGCAAACCGATCGTGATGATCTGTTTTACCACACCCATTTCTTCTTCTTGAGTGGCATTGGCTTCATTCAGCGCTTTAGAAAACGATTTAAACTGCTCTTCAACTTGGTGGGAGAGATTACGTACATCGCCCAGTAAGCCCTTGTTGTAAGCAACGCCAATAACCACACGCTGATTCACCACCTCTTTAGCGGCGCGAGTCAATGTTTGTGTGTTGCTAATACCAGCAAGTAAGTTCTCTTGCAGATCACCTTTGAGCGTCGCACTATTAAACTCGATGAGTTTCAATAATTGGTCCGCATCGGCATTCTGTTTCACGGCATCCAGAGCAGTAAAGTAGCTGGCAAGCAAGCCTTGTTCGTTAGAAAGCCCTAAGGTTTGAGAAGCGGCGACAAGAGTCTGGAAGCCTTTTTGGTACTTGAGCAAGTCTTGTCGAAACTGGGCGCTGGATGGAAGGTCATTGGCGTCCAAAATAGCTTCCAACTGTTTCTCAGTTGCCACAAATATGTCGACGTTTTTATCAAACGAGCTGAGGTATTTCGCATCGCTTCGCAATAAGAAATCTTTTTCGTTTCGACGTAGGTTGAGGAGACGAATTTCCAAGTCACCGACCAATTTAATAGCCTGCTGTAATTGGTTGGATTTATCCACAAAGTGGTTTGAGGCGAATAGAAGGGTAATGATACCGAGAATGGCTATTGCACCTAACGCATAGAGCTTCTGCTTGATAGTCATACTTAACACCTTTGATATGTAAGCAGTATATAATTTGGCGAGATTATACAGTGCTCACTTAAATTGACTAAATTATTAATAACTTTTATTGCACCTAGCTCTAGTTTTTTATCTTTATAACCCACTGTTAAATGGTTAGTTTTAATTTTGAGACAGTTTCAATATAGCGCCATTACCAAACACTAACCTTAATAGTGCATTTTTCCTTTTTGTTCACTTTTGTCTCTTTCAAAGGCCAATTTTTCATTAACTTTCTACGTATTGATTCCTAAAGACTCTTATAAGTGTAGAATCGTTTAATCAAAAATCACGAAATAAGACAGAATTAACCTCATGACTGAAATCCCTTTTAACGGCTACACCGGCTTTATTTTTGATATGGATGGCACCTTAATTGACACTATGCCGGCACATCTTATCGCTTGGGAAAAAACAGCAGAGCATTTTCAGTTCCCGTTTGAACAGCGATGGATCCACAGCTTGGGAGGTATGCCGAGTTTTAAAATAGCCGCAGAGATTAATAAAAAGTACGGTTTATCGCTGGTGCCAATGGATGTTTCGCAATTCAAAATGGCAGCCTTTGCGGCATTGGATGAGCACGGAGATGTGATCGAATGTACACACCGAGTCTTAGAAAAGTATTTGGGTCAAAAGAAAATGGCAGTGGGAACAGGCAGCCAGAGAGAGAGTGCGATTCGCCTGCTGACCAAAGCCAACTTACTCGATAAATTGGATGCGCTCGTCAGTGCCACAGAGGTGCAGAATCACAAACCGCATCCAGACACGTTTTTGTTGGCAGCGCAGCAATTGAGGCTGCCTGCAAATGAGTGTGTCGTTTTCGAAGATACCGAGCTTGGAAAGCAAGCCGCTCATGCCGCGAAAATGGACTGCGTGATGGTGGAAAATGGTGAGCTGGTGTTCTATCCGGTGAACTAAAAGTGCTTTGCAGCGAAAAGCCACAATGCCACCTGTTGGTGGCATTGTGGTTGATGGTTTTGTATGCGTTTGGTGTTATTGGATTTCCAATAACTCAACATCAAAGATCAACACACTGGCTGGTGGAATTGGACCAGAGCCGCCTTTGCCATAACCTAAAGTGCTAGGGATAAAGAGGCGGACTTTCTCACCTTCAACCATATATTGAAGGCCTTCTTGCCAGCCTTTGATGACTTGGTTGAGATTAAAACTGATTGGCGAACCGCGCTCAACAGAGCTGTCGAATACGGTTCCATCCGTAAGCATGCCATGATAATGGACTTTAACTTTACTGCTCGCAGTAGGGTGCTTGTCGCCGTGACCTTTTTCTAATACTTGGTACTGCAGGCCACTTTCAGTGGTAATCACACCTTCTTTCTTACTGTTTTCTAGCAAGAAGGCTTGGCCTTTTTCAAAGTTCACTTCTGCTGCTTTATGATTGTTCCAAGTGCGATAAATCATAAAAATCGCAAGCACTAGAATGATCAGGGGTAGGATTAATTTAGACACGTAATACCTCTATTCCGTTAAGGTTTGCTAAGCAAAAATTTGATGGTGCTACCAATTTCTTCCGCATTTTGGTGTGCAGAAGTGATGACTTGGTATTTACCGTTGACGATGAAAGTCGGTACCGAGTTGATTTGTGCGACCTGTGAAATCTCATCTGCGTTTTGGAACAACTCAAACATTTTTTCTTGCTGTGCTTTTTCAAGTTGGTATGGGCTTACCAAACCACGTTTCTCAAAAGCGGCTTCGAGCGCTTGCTGTTTTTCAACCCCCGACACTTCCGGCCCCATTTGGACTGCGGCAAAAAGCTCATTCATAAAGTCATGATCTGGGATGTCATTTAGCTGCATCATTGCGGTATAGAAGATGAAGGCACTGATTTGAGCGCTGTCATTGAAGGTAACATGCAGTTTGCCAAACGTTTTGCCCGTTTGTTCTTGCAACTGGGGAATCACACTTTCCATTGTGCGGCAGTGGCCACAAGTCAGTGCGAAGACTTCGGTAACCTCAGGTAGCTGGTAACTTGTTAAAGATTTCGCCAAGGTTTTGTACTGAACGCCTTCAGTGGGTTGGTTATTGTCACTACAAGCGGTTAACACCAGCGCAGCAAGCAAAAGAAGTGAGATGTGCTTAATTCGGTTTAGCATAATCAACTCAAAATAGTAGAAAATAGACCTAAGTTTAACGGCTTAGCGGCAAGGCGAAAACCGATAATTTTTGATAACTTGCACTTTGAAACAATATCTCAAAGCGCTGACGACGCTTTGGTAAGCAATCGTGATGAAAACCGAAGAAAAACCTAAAGATTTTGCTAACTGGTCGATACTATACAAGAGGACTAGTTAGAGCTTTTTGGGTTGCGCTGATGAAAAAACAAAGTTTGTTTGCATGTGTGTTGTTGTCGGGGTGTGCGAATTTGATCGTACCGCCAAACATGCTCGATGTCGCACCGAAAACCAATGAGGAGTTGGTTTATCCTGAATGGGGTGGTGAAGAGGTTTCTCCTCCATCTCCATCGCCTCAAATGATGCAAGCTCAGAAGCCTCAGGCACAGTCAGACTCTTTACAATCGTTTCTTCAACGTAATGCGATTCAATACCAAGTCTTACCCGGTGACCACATCATGATTCATCTTACAGAGACGATTCATTTCAAAACCGGTTCTGCGGAAGTTTCCCCTGTATCCGCTCGATGGATAGGGCTGTTAGGCAATTATCTGAATCAGAGAAGCGATGT
Organism: Vibrio sp. 03_296; assembly: GCF_002265885.1. Taxonomy (NCBI): domain Bacteria; kingdom Pseudomonadati; phylum Pseudomonadota; class Gammaproteobacteria; order Vibrionales; family Vibrionaceae; genus Vibrio; species Vibrio sp. 03_296. The sequence goes on along the minus strand of NZ_NPKW01000122.1, from coordinate 22,117 downwards.
GGATATTGTGATTGATGGCCATGCGGATAGCACGGGGACGACAGGTTTCAACAATTCTCTTTCTGAGCGTAGAGCAGAAGAGGTGAAAAAGCAGTTGTTGATGTCGAGAGTACCGGAATCCAGAGTCTATACTCGGGGTTATGGTGAATATCTTCCAGCCTGCAGTAACACCTCAATCAATGGACGAAAGTGTAACAGACGTGTCGAACTGATGCTGATTGTAACCAAATAACGCAGCTGCAACACGAGCAAAAATAAAACGGAATAAATGGCCAAAGGCACTTAACGTGCCTTTTTAATATGCGCTTTGGACAAAAAAACGCTTAAGGGAATGTTTTCTCTATGTACGCCACGATATCACTCGATTCATACATCCAACGTGTTTGACCGTTCTCCTCAATTCTTAAACAAGGCACTTTGATTTTTCCGCCGCCTTGCTCCAGTTCATGACGATACTGTGCATCGTTTTTGGCATCACGCAGCTCGATAGTAACGGATTGTCGCTTCATCGCTCTGCGAACTTTGACGCAAAAAGGGCAAGCGGAAAATTGGTAAAGCGCGTAGCGCGTTGCCTGCTCATCGACTTTGTTTTGTGCTTCAGGTGAGCGTTTGAGGCCTTTTGGCGAGAAGAGCGTGTCCACTAAAAGAATGAGTTTGCCGAGAAACCAACGAATTAACTGCATGATAGACTTCCGTAATGTTTAAGTGGCGAAAGTCTATCAGGCTTTAAGATGTTATAAAACCGGGTGTTTTATGAGGATAAATGGTTAAGAAATCGCTGCCATAGGCTCGGTTTACCCTGTTGGCGCTGATAGATCGCTTTGCCTTGGTAGAAACTCTGCATCAACTCACTACGAATCACATCGGCGTCTACGGCGAGAAAAAGCGCTGCGTGTTGTGCCGCTTCCGCTGCGTGATCATTTGCAAGGCTGAAATCCATCTTGAGACGGCCTTGAACAAAAATCCACAAAGTGGAAATCATCAGCAGGTCTTGCAATACCACATCGTTAAACTTATCGCTGGATTGTGCGCCTAATGAAGTTTGCAAAACGTCTTTCATGGCCAAACGACTCTCCTTGTCAGAAACAAATTGAGCCAGTATCTCAATATGGCTTTTAGTGAGAAGCCCGAGTAAATGGAGCGTGGCTGGCGTTTCGGGTTTGTTTTCACATACTCGTTGAAACAAGGCATTCTGCGCATCACAAAATCGTGCCAATGCATCCGGGTTGTTGTTGACGTACTCCAACGTGAACACGCCAACCTCTGCCAGTGCGTCCTTTAACTCACTCATTGCTTTGTAGTACCTGCCAATCGACTTGTTGATGGAACGAGTCGCCATCTATAAACACAGAGTTCCCGCTGATCATAACAGACAGTGAGCTGCCTCGTTGTAACTGATTGGCGAGTTGTTCAATGGCATCGGCATCAAATTGGCAAACAGAAACGGGTAACTGCTGAAATTTGCCTTTGTGCTTTTCCCACCAAACGGAAGACTTCTGATTAAAGCTATAAACAAACACAGATTTTGCTTGGCGAGTGGCTTTTTTAATTCTATCGGCCTCTGGCTCACCGACGTCAATCCACACGGCGATCGAATCGTCGAGCTCTTTTTTCCAAACGTCTGGTTCCTCAATTGTGGATAGGCCTTTGGTGAAAACAAGCTCTGGTTGGGCATGCAGACAAAACGCGAGTAATCGGGCCGCGAGGCGATCAACTTTTTCTGATGGATGCAGCGCGGTGGTGATAGACAAGGTATCGAAGTGATCGCGATTGATATCAGTGAGATTGATGCGGAATTTGTAGATGGTGGGTTTAAGAGCCATGGTTTCAGTTACTTATCTCTAGCCATAAAAATAGCCAGCACTATGGCTGGCTACCGTAAAAATGTCCAGTCTAATTAAAGCAGTGTGATCTCTTCTGCTTGAGGACCTTTTTGGCCTTGAGAGATGACGAAAGAAACTTTCTGACCTTCAGCAAGAGTGCGGAAGCCATCACCTTTGATAGCAGAGAAGTGTGCAAAAACGTCCGGGCCGCTTTCTTGCTTGATGAAGCCAAAGCCTTTAGTTTCGTTAAACCATTTTACGGTGCCGGTTACTGTGTTAGACATGTGTAAATCCTATCTCTTTAAAAAACTATTGAGTCGGGTTAGCGACTAGTATTGCTTGTAGAAAAAACTCTGTTGTGTCGCACACCGAGGGTTTGTATGTAATCCTGCGAAATGTGTAAAACAAAGACTTTCTTTCCAACCAGACAAGAGTCTAGGAGATCGGTTGCAGGAGTCAACGACTCACGCTAGGGAAAGTTAGAATCTTTGTAGCGAATCACTGTTTTGTTTCCAATTAATTAGTCTTTTTACAAAATAACGCAGCATAAAACAGAGGCTTATTATATTTGTTAGGTCGGTTTGCGATATTTTGCAAAATCTTTGCCTGTCTCATCGGGCCAGTAAATGAAAATTTATCCCCTGTTTAAGTGTGTTTTTTTAGCGGGGAATTGACAGTGATGATATTTTGCCTTTCAATAGCGCGACTTTATAAAAGTCTCACCATTTATTTGAGGTAACGATGAAAAAGAAACAAGAATACCTCGCAGAAGTCAGTGGAGACACTGAAATCGGGCGAGGAACCATTAACGATAATGCATTAAAAGCATTAGTGACCAGCCAGCTATTTCGAACCCGTGTGGTCAAAGCGAAAAAAGGCAAAGGCAGCTTCCAACGAAAAGCGAAGCACAGAGGCAAAGAGCCCTACTCAAAGTTGATAAGAGAATCAGTTTTGAATAGGGCTCTTTCTTTATCGGCGCTTAGTGTTCAATTTTTGGTGAGTAAATCGCGTACGCGGTGATTTGTCCGGCCACAATCGCAGAAAACATGAACAGCGCTGAGAGGCCAATACTTGGGATTGGTAGAATTGACTGCTCAAACACCGATTGGCTGGCGCTGATTAATACTCGGCTGCCAGGGACCAAAATAATAATGCCTTGTACGATATAGATAGAGCCAGTCAGCTCCATTTTCTTTGCCAACCAAGTGCCGTAAAGGGTAATCAGCACCGTAGTTACCCAAGTGCCTACCACCCAGCCACTTTCAAAACCAAGGTAGAATGGTCCCCACATGCCCAGCATAGCAACAGGTAAGCCAAGTAAGATGTCTATCGGGCGTGCATTAAACAAAATGCCGAGTGAAATGGACAGCAAAAATAGACCAAAGATATGCATCCAAAAGGGTACTTCATTGGTGTAGGAAATCGACTCCGCTTGTCCCCATATTGCTTCACCGATATTCAGCCCCATAACAATGCCCACAAACAGCTTAATTAAGGTGAGCGCACTTTGACCAAGTAAACTGGTGCCGGAAATTAAATCGTTAAAAGCCAGACATTCCAAAGAGTTAGCAATGGATAGGCCGGGAACAAACAAGATAACCGAGGCCACACACAGTGCCCAGACGGGGATAGGCAATCCACTGTTAGCTAAGTACGCGACACAAATACCCGTAAGCAGGGCAGAGAAAAATTCGACCGCAATAGAACGACGAGAATGGAACACTTGCTGGCAAAGCCATACCATTAGCCCTAGCAAAAACGCAATACCCACCGCTTCTAATGTGCTGCCCACCAACATCAAATAGGCTGGCGGTATGCCCATGTTTGCCATCGCAATCACCCATTTGGAATAGCCAACAGGCTCAGGAACAGGTTCATGGCTGGGTTGGTTAATGCGAATAATGGTATTTGCCAGCAAACTTAAGTTGATGGATGCTGGTTTTAGGCGTTTCATAACGACGGTGTTGTTTTCATCTGAAAACTGGTAGTTAATTGCGGTTGGTGTCGCCTGAATCATGACATCCACATCGTGTTTTTGCGCATAATACTGAGCGTACTTTTCTACTTTGTAAGGCGCACAGCCACTACGATGCAGAGTATCTCCAATTTCAACGATTTTATTAATTCGGTACTGCGTTGGCATGTTAAATTGTGAAACGATCAAAAGTGGCGATAAAGTAGCAGGAACGTTAACACTTAGCGAGATCTTTAGCTCGTTTTTGTCATAAAATAATTTATAAAAATCTCTATTGCTTAGAGTTATTATTCTATCAATAATTAAAAATTCTTACGTTAACGATATCACTACAAACGCTAGAACAACGCTTATAATTGACATGTCGCTTAATTATTTTAATGGCTTCGTTGTACTGACCATATGAATTTGGCGTGTTCATCAATGAAAAAATAGCGGACGAGAATCTCTCCTCCTGACAAGGCGCACTCACTTAAAACAATGATGAAGAAATCCGCAATATTACTGCTTGCGTTCAGCTTAACTGGTCTGTTTTCCACTTTTGTTAGTGCTGAAGAGCAAGAAAGAAAAACGCTTCGAGTCGCCAATTCTAAGGCTTGGAAGCCATTCTCTTATCTAGCAGAAGATGGGAGCCCTAGAGGCATCTTGATTGATCTCTGGAAGTTGTACGGCGAGCAAAACGGTGTCGACATTGAGTTTGTGCTTGTGGATTGGAATGACTCGTTAACCGCGGTGGAAGAAGGCAAGGCAGACGTGCATGCTGGGATGTTGTGGTCTGAGCCAAGAGAGCTAAGGTTTGATTTTGCTGAACCTATTATGACGATCAATACTCAGCTCTATCTAAGTCAAAGGATCATCACTACTGATCTCAATTTTTTTCTATCTGGAGACGGTAATCGAGGTGTGGGTGTGGTGGAAGGGGGTTATGAAGAGTACTTTGTCCAAACTCATTTCCCTAAGTTACCGCTGGTTAGGTTCAAGAATAATCGCTTGATGATGGAGGCGGCGTTTCGAGAAGAAATCGATGCTTTTGTTGCCGACCTCCAAGTCGCTAATTTTTATATCTACACCACTGCTCAAACCGTCACTTTTATTCCCGCGCTTTATCTCTATTCCGGTGAGATTCGCCCTGCGGTAGCAGAGGGGAGTTCGCTACTTTCGACCATTAACGCCGGATTTAAGACGGTGGGGGAAGAATTGATAGAGCGAACGATCACCAGTTGGATCACGGTACAAACCGTCTACCCGAAATTTTTGTTTCCTTCGATACTTGCTCTTTTTGGGCTGACTTCGCTTGCTTATATCATCGTGCTGAAGCGAACCGTCAAAGCAAAAACCCGCGAGTTGCAGTTGGCAAATGAAAACTTGCTGCAACTCTCACAGCAAGACTACTTAACCCAAATTAGTAATCGCCGTCACTTCATGGAGCAATTGAAAAACCTTACACCTGAGGCTGTATCGGTTTCAGTACTGATTTTTGATATTGATGACTTTAAACGAATCAACGACAGCTATGGTCATGCGACGGGCGATCTGGTGATTCAAAATGTGGCGACGCAGGTGGATGAAACGTTGCCGAGTGACGCGCTTTACGCTCGTATCGGTGGTGAAGAGTTTGCCATTGTCGCGTTTGGTTTGGCGTTTACTGATGCACAAGCGCTGGCTAAAAAGGTGTGTCATGTGGTCGAGAAGCTCACATTTAATAACGTTCCCGAAGGCGTGACCATCAGTTTGGGTTGTGCGTATTACCCGTTTTCCAATGGCCATATCGACTTGGGGATGGCCGATAAGTTGATGTATCAAGCTAAGCGGCTTGGCAAAAATCAGGCGTGCGTTGCTCGATTATTTGACTGAGTGCACGCAAATTGAGCATCTAGGAGAGAAGTTGGTGGTGAATTAACCGATTGAACTTATTAGGGCTTTTCTTTTATCTAAGTTGTGGCATAGTAGAACCCGTCCTCACGATGCGCGGGCATCGTATAATGGCTATTACCTCAGCCTTCCAAGCTGATGATGCGGGTTCGATTCCCGCTGCCCGCTCCAATTCTCTGATTCAAAATCAACAACTTAATCTGAATTTTCTTGGCTAAGCTAACAGTGTTACTGTTCGATTTCACGATCTCATCTTGCTACAGAATTTTTCTCATCTGTTTCGTCTCGTCACGTTATTTCTACTCTTTTGTTTATTGGTTTGCTATTTCTGGCTGCGATTTGTTTGCTTGGAAGTTGTGTGTCAGAAAAAGTGACAGAAACACAGCTCTGCCACTTTTAAATGCAATTACTAGTTAACCATTAAATGCACGAGCGATACGCCCAGAGCTTGAGATGGCGTAAGTCTTGACGTAAGCCGGAATAAAGGCCGATTGCCCCTTGCTCAATGTTAGGGTTTCACCGTTCGAGGCCACTAAGGTCAAATTGGCATCAATGGCCATGAGTATCTCGGCGCTCGACATTGTCATGGGCTGACTCTCTGGCTTTGACAGTATCGAAAACTGAAAGTCCTTTACTGGCACGGGGAAGTGATGCTCACATCCCACAACGTGCGCGTGGGTGAGTAAGCTCTCTACTGGCTTGGAGACAAAATCGGTGCATTTCACCAACTCTTCCACATCCATATGCTTGGACGTCAGGCCAGCGCGCAAAACGTTGTCGGAGTTTGCCATGATCTCAAGCCCAGTGCCTTTAATGTAGGCATGAGGTGTCCTTGCGTTTAAGAACATAGCCTCTCCGGGCTTGAGTGTTATCACGTTCAGAAGCAATGGCGCGAACAAGCCCACATCATTGGGATATTGCTCGGCCAGTTTAATGATCAACTGGCAAGTTGGTTGTTGTTGATTGAGTGAGGCATAAGTAACCAGCTGGTCGAGCGCATTTTGTTTTCGAAGATCGCTCATCGAGAGCAACTCGACAAAAAAGCGTCGTAAGCCAGCTTCATTGGTGTTTTGCTCAAACTGCTCGAGATACGTGTTGAGCTCCGGAATGTGACATTGGCGAAATCCCACAAGGATCTCCTCGAAAGGTCGGAAGCCATTCATCGCTTGATAGTCGGTAAGGGCGTAGACCAACTCAGGCTTGTGGTTGGCGTCTTTGTAGTTGCGCCAAGCGGCATCCAGTGGAATACCCAGTTGCTGTTCTCTGGCAAAACCGGTTTGCGCATCGCATTTACTCGGATGAACTTGAATGGAGAGGGCGCGCTCTGCAGAAAGGATCTTAAACAGAAACGGCAAATCCCCATATTGCTTCGCGGTTGGTTCAGACAGAAAGGCGATTTGGTCGTGCTGGATCAAATCGGCGAGCGAAAGTGAAACATCGCTTCCTTTAATGCTTGAGCAGCCATTGGGGTGCGTGCCCATCCAAACTTCGGCTTGCGGGCGATGATCGTCATTGGCGAAGCCAAACAAATCGTGAATAGCAGAGCGGCTTCCCCAGTCGTAGTTTTGGATCTTATTGTCCATTTTGAAGAAGCATTTTGATGAAATTGTGTTCAAATTCATGAATTTTACCCGTAGAAAACCCTCCGAACTGAATCGGAAGAAAAAAATTGTGGTGGAAGCGTCGGTGAGCGTTTAGCTCACCTTAAGTAAGAAAGAGGTTGTCTCTATAAGCGCAGTTTGGGTGCCAGTGGTTTACGAGATGGTTGAGCTTGAAGAAAGGGCAGTAACAGTAAGCCGATCACCGCCGCACAGATAGAGATGGTGACGAAGAAACCGGTCCAGCTGTATTCTTCCAAAATCAGTGCAAGCGGGTAGCCAGACAACGCGGCGCCCATGTAGGCAAACAGACCAACAAAACCAGTCGCTGCGCCAGCAGAATCTTTGTGAGAACACTCAGCGGCTGCCATGCCGATAAGCATTTGTGGGCCAAACACGAAGAAGCCAATAGAGAATAAACCCGCAGCTTGAAAGGCAAAGTTGGTTAACGGCATTAACCACAGAGCAGCAACAGACAAGAAAATACCGGCGGCAAATAACAGATTCATCGGACCGCGGTTACCGCCGAACAGTTTATCCGAGCCCCAACCTGCTACGAGAGAACCAACAAATCCACCGATCTCAAACATCGACAACGCTGCGTTGGCGTTGATAAGAGAGTAATGGTGTTGCTCGGTAAGGTAGAGATTGCCCCAGTCATTGATTGCGGTGCGCACGATGTAAACCAGTACATAGCTAAAAGCGAGCAACCAAATGTATTTGTTGTTGAAAACATAGTGCGTGAGAATTTCACGATAGCTGAGTCCTTGGCCATGTTTCTCTTGAGCCAGTTCGAGCGGGTCATGACGCCACTGACCGACGGTTGGTAGCCCCTGAGTGGTGGGTTTGTCTCTTAACCGCCAGCAAACAATAAGGCCAAGCAATACACCGATAATGCCAGGGACAATAAAGCCTTCACGCCAACTGAAATGAAAAGTGAGGTAGCCTACCAACAGTGGGATCAGTGCGCCACCCACGTTGTGGGCGGTGTTCCAAATTGCCCACAAAAAGCCGCGTTCTGAGCGCGAATACCAGGTGGTGAGGAGTTTGGAACAAGAAGGCCATCCCCAACCTTGGAACCAAGCGTTGAGCACCCACAAGATGGAAAGGGCAATCAGCGAGCTGGAAAAACCAAACACGATATTGATAATCCCAGAGGCGATCAGGCCCACACCCATAAAATAACGTGGATTTGAGCGGTCAGAAATGGTCCCTGAGATAAACTTGGATAGGCCATAGGTGATGTAGAAAAGCGTGCCGATTAAACCGAGATCGCCTTTGTCTAAGCCCAAATCAACAATCATGGCAGGCGCGGCGTAGTTGAAGGTTTTGCGAGTGAAATAAAAGCCCGCGTACCCAATGTACATGCCGATCATGATATGCAGCCGCCAGTAACGATAACGTTCATCAACTTGGCTTTTGTCCAAGGGAGCTTGTGTGTAGCTCGGAGATGGAAACAGTCCAAACATACGCTTTACACCTTCGGCAATGTGATGGCAATTTGCGCGCCAGTCACTTGGTCGTTAAGAGAATAGATATACATTTTTCCGCCCAAAGCTTGCACGCGCTCTTGCATGCCGCGAATGCCCATGCCTTTCATGCACTCTTCGGTTTTAAAGCCGATACCGTTGTCTGCAATATTGAGGGAGAGTTCGTCCCTGATGGACAACTCGATAACGATGGACGTGGCTTCCGCGTATTTGGCGGCATTGTTCAGCGCCTCTTGGCACAAACGAAAGAGGGTGACTTTCAAAGTGTCACTGAGTGAGTGGTAATCACCTTGCCAATCGAGTTGAACGCGCGTGCCGTGGTTATCAAACTCCAGCTCACGAGTCAGTTGTTCAACGGATTCTTTCAAATCCAAATCATCCAACATCTTTGGTCTCAACTTGCTTAAGAGGCGCTTAGTGGTGTCGTAGACATTGAGAGAAAGTTGCTCAATGGTGTCGGCGCAACGAATGTTCATTTCAAGATTGTCGATACGTTTGATGATGTTCGCTTGCGTTCGAATCGCGGTAATGTTTTGGCCAATTTCATCATGAAGCTCTCGCGCCACATCTCGGCGTACCGATTCTTCCGCTTGAATCAACTGGCGGGAGAGCGTTTGGTTACGCGATAGCTCTCCGCGCAGTTGTTGGTTGAGATCTTTCTGTTTTTGCACCGCCAAGCCGAGCATGATGCCGGTTAAGGTTTGTGCTGAAAGTGATAGCAACAAGTCGGTGATTTCTAAGTTGGAAACACCACTGCGTGCAGCAATCAGTGCCACACTGTTCAGCATGGTGGCCAATAGCGCACCTTGCCAGCCGTAGCGTAAGGCCAACACGATGATCGGAATCGCCATGCAAAACGGTGCGAATCGTTTCAACTCATCCGGTAAACTGGTTTGAATCAAAATGCTGGTGACGAGTAGCACCGTATACAAAAGGATATGGCGCACCTTAAATTCCACGCTATTGGCGAGCAGGTTTGAAGTGAGTGGAGACCATGGACTTTGAAACAAATAGTTCCAGAGCAAATAACACATTGGCAAGAGCAATAAACCGCCAGTGACGCTGGCAAGCCACACCATGTAGACCGATTGAGCATGAAAACCCACAGCCAGTACGTTGATGGACGCGGTGATGAGAATAATGACCGCCATGATTGCCAAGTGTTGGTTGTGATCGCCTCGGTAGTACTTCTTCGCTAGGCAGACAACAGGGATGCTTAAAACGCTCGCGACCAACACCATTAACCACTGCGGTTGTTCAAGCAATAAGGCCAGCGCCACGGTTAATCCCCATTCCGCCAAGTAGATGGTTGGCCAAAATCGGGTGTGAGTGTGTAGAGTGATGCCGAGTCGCAGTGCAAACGGGAACAGTAAAATAGCCAGTTCTGCGTCATTGACAAAGTAGTAGGCGATCACCCACAGACAAAACCAAGCACAAGCGGTCATGAAAAAGCCGCACAGTGATGTGATGGTGTAACTGCGCATCAAAACGACTCTTGAGAGAACAGTTTTGCCAGCTCGACGTTGTTTTTTACGCCCAGCTTGTCGATGGCGTTAGCGCGATGAACATGAACCGTTTTGTGGCTTAGCCCCAGTTCGGCAGCGATTGCCTTCACATCCAACCCTCTTGCCAGCAACTGACACACTTCGTTTTCTCGGCGCGTGAGTTGGGTGAGACTGGTGGCTTTGTCGTTCGGTGTGGCAAGCTTCATTGCGATGTCTGGAGTAAGGTAGCAACCGCCTGCCGCGCTGGTTCTCACCGCTTGAACCAGTTCGTCAGGGCTGCAACGTTTGCTTAAATAACCTTTCGCACCCAGTTTGAGCGATTTTTCCACCATGGCAGGGGAGTCGTGCACGCTCAACATGATGCAGGCAATGCCGGATGGAATTTCACTGAGTAACGTTAGGCCGCTTTCATCTGCCATTGAGATATCAAGAATCACAACATCTGGCTTGCACGCAGGTAAGCCGATTCGCGCTTCCGCGACGGAACCAAATTCCCCGACAACGCAAATGTCCACCTCAAGATTTAATAGTTGGGCAAAACCAGAACGAACAATGACATGGTCATCCACTAGCGCTACGTTAATCATCATAACAACCACATTTCAGCAATACACAAACGACAGCGAGCTCATACGAGCTCAAGTAAAAACGGACTATGATACTAAATCGACACCTTGGTTTTAATGATCTAGCGCGCTTTGCAGGACAAAGCGCGCTGATGAATTAAGACTGGCTGGCCGCGAGTTCAAGTTTCTTCTTGTTATGTCGAATCTTTTTCTCTTCTGCGATGGCAACGAAGGCAAGAAGGACAATACAAATCATCGCTGAGGTATCCAGTGCCGCGAAGGTGCCTTTCCAACCGGTCAAACCGAAGATAGGAGTACCGTCTGCAATCATGCCGAGACCAAGCTTGGCAAAGCTGTCACCGATTAGGTAAGCGAAGGTGCCTTTTACGCCATCCGCCACACTGATGGCTTTCTTCGGAACAAAGCCAACCGCAGCAACACCGATAAGCAGTTGAGGACCAAACACGAGGAAACCAAGAACAAATAGCGATGCTAGGTACATGAACTCGCTTGTCGCGTGTTGGTAGAACTCAAGGGATACGATGATCAATGCAAGAGAGACACACGCCACTAAAGCACGACGACCGTTTGCCAAGTCAGAAAGGTAACCCCACATTAGCGTACCGACGAGTGCGCCCACTTCGAATAGGGTAAAACCAGAGATTGCCGCTTCTTTTGATAGACCAAGTTCTTGGTAAGCGTAAACCGTTGACCATTGGTCGATACCGATACGCACGATGTAAAGGAAGATGTTGGCAAAGCAAAGTAGCCAGATCACTTTGTTTTTCAGTACATACTCAACAAAGATCTCTTTTTTGGTCATTTGATTTTCTTCAGCCGCAGTATCTTCTTCGCTGACGGCTTCATCAAAAAGTTCTTCAACTTTACCTAGGCCATAAGCCTCTGGTGAGTCACTACCAAAGCGCATGCCGATGAAACCAACGATGATGGCGATGATAGAAGGGAAGACAAACATACCAATGACGTGGCCATCGAACAGGTAGTTAGCACCGAACAGGGCAACACCAGCCGCACCGGCACCACCCACGTTGTGCGACATGTTCCACAGACCTAGGTAAGAACCACGTTTGTTGCGTGGTGTCCACTTCGTGATGGTTGAGTAACTAGAAGGGCCACCCGTACTTTGGAAGAAACCACTGAGCGCGTAGAACGCCACCATCAAGAACAAGCTGGCGCTGCCACCGCCCATGCTGAAGCTGAAACCAAGCATGGCAAGACCAGAAAGGATCAGCATGAAAGGGAGAAATTGCTTGGTGTTTTTGCCGTCAGCGTAGTAGGAAACGACGGTTTTACCGATACCGTAAGTAATCGAAAAACCAAGACCAATCAGGCCCAAATCGGTCATGCTTAAACCGTAAGTGGAGATCATGTCGTTTTGCGCGACGTTGAAGTTTTTACGGATCAAATACATGGTCAAGTAACCAATAAATACCACAAGGTAAGATTGGATAAACGGCTTAAACCACATTTTACGTCTTACTTCGACTGGAAGGTCGAGGGTCGGCTTCCGCACTTGTTCAAGGAATTTTAACATTGTGAACTCTCTTGTCATTGTGTCGTACACAGGTGAACTTTTGTCATTAACTGGCGACGATTCTAGAGAGCGAAAGAGCAAACCACATGAGAGGAGGGCTTAGATCGCCTAGGAAAAATTCCTAGAAACAGTGGAGTTGGAGAGAAAGCGTGAAAAGAGTCACATTGAAGATAAGAGAGGGATTTGAGAATCAAAGTAAATCAGAGCCAAAGAAGGCTCTGATACTTAAAAACTAAAGTACGCAATATTTAGCGTAAGAGGTGGCTTCTTTAGCGGTCCAATCGCCTTTGGATTTCTCATCCATATCTTCACACCAGCTCTTGCTACCAATCTCGTTGTTGAGTAGGCAGTGTTTGGCAAAGTCTAGCGTGTTTTGTCCATTCCATTCGCTTTTCGGCTTATCGCGCATGTCGTTGCACCAGCTTTCACTGCCTACTTCACTGCAGGCTGAAAGGGTGAGTACGCTTAGCAGGGCCAATAATGTTGTTCTCATTACTTCCTCATTTTCGAGTTAATTTCTTTGGTCGCTACTATACAGAATGGATTGGGGTTTGTGTTAAATCATCGCGAAAATAGGTTTTTTATTCGCATTGGAGCAATAACAAGGCCAGCCGTATCATCGGCTGGCAAAGGCAGTGTTTAAAAGGGATTAATTGTATTGTTGTTCCAGCGCTTGCGCTTTAACAAAGCTTGGGTGACTGGCGAGTGTATCCGCGTAACGGGCAAGGTTCGGATACTGCTCAAGCAAACCAAATTGCTGCACAATCTCGACAATGAACGAGTTCATGATGTCGGCGCCAGAGAGTGCCTCACCAACAAGGTAGTTTTTGCCTTGCAAGCTTTGGTCGAGATAACCCACCACTTTGTTGATCTCCGACTCTGCGTACTGAGCAAGAAACTGTGTTTGCGCGCCATCTTTGGTTAAAAACACTTTAAGCAGCAGAGGCAAAATGCCGGAGCTTTCCGCAAAATGCAGCCATTGCAGATATTCCACGTACTCGGCGCTCTCTTGTGCTGGCGCCAATCGCTGTGGGGCGTGTTTGGCAATCAAGTATTCGGTGATCGCACCGGACTCGGCAATCACTTTGCCATCGGCTTCGATGACCGGTGATTTGCCTAGTGGGTGGATCGCTTTCAGTTCTGGTGGCGCTAAAAAGGTAACACTGTCGCGCTGGTAAGCGACAACGTGATAATCAACGCCCAGCTCCTCCAACAACCAAATGATACGCTTTGAACGGGATTTGTTGAGATGATGTAGAGTGATCATACCTAGCTCCTAGCGTGGTTGATTGGTTTGGACGACCATTTTGCCGAAGTTTTTCCCTTCAAGCAGGCCAATAAAGGCGTCAGGCGCGTTTTCCAGCCCTTGGACAAGATGTTCACGATAGTGAATTTTTCCTTGTGCTAGCCATTGGCTCATATCAGCAGCAAACTCGCCATAGCGATGGCCGTAATCATCAAAGATGATGAAACCTTGCATCTTGATGCGTTTGATCAACAGTTGCGCCATCAGCATAGACATGCGATCCGGACCTTCTGGCAGTGAAGTGGCGTTGTATTGGGAAATCAAACCACACAGTGGAATACGCGCGCCAGTATTAAGCAAAGGCATCACAGCATCAAAGACTTTTCCGCCGACGTTTTCAAAATAAATGTCGATTCCGTTGTGGCAAACTTTTGCTAATTGCTCGGCAAAGTCAGTCGCTTTGTGGTCGATACATTCATCAAAGCCCAGTGTTTCTTTAGCAAATTGGCATTTTTCTTCGCCACCGGCGATACCAATGACGCGACAGCCTGTAAGTTTGCCAATTTGTCCCACCATAGAGCCGACCGCACCTGTGGCTGCGGCAACCACCAATGTGTCACCTTCTTTTGGCTGGCCAATATCCAATAGCCCCATATAGGCCGTAAATCCAGGCATGCCCATTACACCAAGTGCATAAGAAGGGTGGCTAGGCTGTTTGCCTAGTTTGATCAAGCCTTCGCCGTTGGAGATCGCGTAATCTTGCCAACCAGTGTAAGCCAATACCCATTCACCCACTTCAAACTCGGCGTGGTTGGATACTTCTACTTGGCAAACCGTGCCACCAACCATCACCTCATCGATGCCAACGGGTTCGGCGTACGATTTGGCATCGCTCATGCGGCCACGCATATAGGGATCGAGTGACAAATAAACAGAACGTAGCAGCATTTCACCTTGGGCTGGCGTTGGGATGTCACTCTGTTTAAGCGCAAAGTTTTCAGCGGTTGGTGCCCCAACTGGGCGAGACGCGAGTACGATTTGACGGTTTGTAGGTTGAGTCATCTATTCTTCCTTTATTAGACCGGTCGTCTAGTGTTTGTTTCAAAAAATCCCGCCAGTAAGGCGGGGTGTCTGTAACGTATTTGAACGTTACCCTTTGAGTATCTGTTTGGTGCTGGCTAAGCACTGCTCTAAATGCGTTTGATCTTGCATTAACTTGTTCAACAAGCTGGCACCTAGCCATTGTTGGTAAAGCTGCTGTGCGGTAGCCGTGGCATTGTTTACCGTGATCGAACCATCATTAATGCCAGTTTGTACTGCGCTTGCCAACGCCAGAATAATGCGTTGTGCACCTTGCGAAAGGGTATCCCGCATCGCTTCAGAGAGGTCCGATACCTCTGCACTGAGCTTCACCACAAGACAGCGGTTGGCATTACACACGCCATTTTCAATCGAAAGCCAACGAGAAAAATACGAGACAAGGTTGTCAAAGCCAGAGTCATTGCGCTGGTTAAAATGCGCCTCTAAGCGAGCAAGGTATTGATGAAAATAATCTTCAATCAATGCTTGTCCAAATTGCTCTTTCGACTTGAAGTAGTGATAAAACGAGCCTTTCGGCACGCCTGCTTCTTTCAACAATTGCGACAATCCCACGGCAGTAAAGCCCTGGTTGACGACGAGTTGATAGCCAACGTCAAGAATGTGTTGGCGAGTGTCATTGGTTTTCGTATTCATGAGCGGCACTATAAATGATATTAGACCAGTCGTCTAGTATTTAACTGGTGTTTGATCTCATGACGATCAATTTGTTTTCTTTTCTCGTGGTTTGGTAATAGAATAGCGCCGCTTAAGGGAGTAGCCTTCCTCATGGTTTGAGGAGTGAATATCAACAGTCTCCGAGCTTAACGCTTGTGGTATTCACGTTCATCTGTTCTGGCAAGACTTAAGCAAAGTTTGAATTTGGGTAGCATTTCAAACTTTGCTTCGGTTAAAGCCTACCCGAGATACGAGTATGCATGCGATATTACATGTACTTGGTATCGGAGAACAGACGTAAGATTCCCTTCATTTCTACACTACTTCTCTGAACTGCCATAACACGTTTATCAATTTTACTCATATAGTCATTTTCTTTCAGGATACAAACATGTTACTGGCAATTGTTGCAATTATTTTAGGTTTTGCGCTTCTGGTTTGGAGCGCGGATAAATTTGTCGAAGGGGCCGCTGCGAGTGCCAAATACGCGGGAATGCCAGCGTTACTGATCGGTATGCTGGTGGTCGGTTTTGGCACTTCAGCGCCAGAAATGGTGGTCTCGGCGATGGCAGCAATGGATGGCAATCCTGCATTGGCGTTGGGGAACGCGTTGGGCTCTAACATCGTCAATATCAGCTTGATTCTTGGTACCACAGCGCTGATTGCACCGATTGTGGTGCATTCCAACATCATTCGCAAAGAGATTCCGTTGTTGCTGCTCATTACCCTATTATTAGGGGGCATGCTGTGGAATCAAACCATTAGCTTGATGGAAGCGTTTGTGTTGCTGGCGGGTTTCTTTGCTGTGATCGGTTGGTCTATCTGGAGTGCCATGAGGGCGAAAAAAGACGCTCTAGCCACGGAATTTGAGCAAGAACTCGACGTACCGCAGCTTTCCAAAGGGATGGCTATTTTTTGGTTGATTGCCGGTTTAGTTCTGCTGATCGTCAGCTCAAGAATGCTGGTGTGGGGCGCGGTGAACATTGCTCAGCAGCTGGGTATTAGTGACCTACTGATTGGCTTAACTATTGTGGCATTGGGAACATCGTTGCCAGAGCTCGCCGCATCGATTGTGGCAGCAAGAAAAGGGGAGCACGATATCGCCGTGGGCAACGTTGTCGGCTCAAACATGTTTAACTCATTGGCAGTGGTGGGCATCGCAGCCAGTATTGAGCCAATCGAAAATATTGGTTTAGAAGTGTTTTGGCGAGATTGGTCAACCATGCTGTTTGTTACGCTGCTTTTGCTAGTGACCGCAGTGCGCTTTGGTAAAAAACAGACCATCACCCGAATGGAAGGCGTGGTGCTATTAGGTTGCTATGTGGTTTATAACGGTTACTTGGTTTACGGTGCGTTGTAGGATTTCAACGGTAGATTAACAGCTAGAGCAAGTCGAACAATCCAGTTACCAATCAGAGTTGTGCATCGCAGGGCATGGTTGGTAACTGGAACACTTAAAGCGCATACTGTTTCTCGAATTCTTTCTGTTCCAAAATGTCTTCGATTCGCTTTCGAGTTTGGTGTTGCGTGAGCGGTTTTTTCTCGTCAGCGTCCAATGTCTCTTTCTTGCTGGTTTTTTCTTTCTTCTTGTCCATTTTCGCTCTCTTCCAGTGTTTTTCTTTGATGTTATCTATTGATGAAATACACCTAAAAGACCGAGAATGCACCTATTTTATTTCCACTGAGTGAAAAAATACTGCCTTGGTTCGATTTTTCACAAAAATCAAAGTTTAAATCGAAAACGCCGAGCTGAGTTTTGAGTGCAACATGGCGCGTTAATATATCACTGTTAAGTTGATGTATTTCTGCAGACCAATTTAAGTTATCTTTGTAAATATTAAAGTTTATTTTGAACATGCTTTAAATTTTCGTCCTTTAAGTGTTTTTCACGTAATAGTTGATACCAATGACGTTGGCGAGTTGTTCTACGAGACATAAGTCCTCCGATGAATTTGATTAAATGAATATACAAAACCAATATGACACAGTTGTGTCTACTCCTATCCTGTTGGCAACAAAAAAGTCTTTAAAACTGTCGACAAGCAGAACAGAGGTATTTGATGAAGGTGATTGATTTTAAATGGATTACACGATGGGGCAGAGCAGGAGATGGCGTGGTCGTGTTGACCACGCCATTAAAATTATAGCGCAGTTACGTTTGCAGCTTGTGGGCCTTTTTTGCCTTGTTCAACTTCAAATGTTACGCGTTGGCCTTCTGCCAAAGTTTTAAAACCTGTTGAAACGATAGAGTTGAAGTGAACAAACACATCGTTACCACCGTTGTCTTGAGAAATAAAACCGAAACCTTTCGTTTCGTTAAACCATTTTACAGAACCAGTTACTTTATTAGACATAGATACCTCTAAGTATTAAATTTTTCGATTAATTAATTGCTGATAACAAAAGCTATTATGGGTATAAAGGAAAAGCTGTCGCAGAGGCTAAACGAAGGGTATCGAAAGATAACTGAGATTAAACTTGAACTAAATCTATCATGAATAGCTCATTTGGTAAGAGCTGATGATTACTATACACACTTTTTATTTATTAGATAGCTTTATTTTGTTTTTAAGCAAATTATTTTTTAGCATGGTTAAAAATAAAAGAGAGGTGCTTTTAAACCTCTCTCTTTTGTGACATGTCTTTGCTGGTTGGTTTTAGCCTTGCTTACGAATCAAGTAATCAAACGCTCCCAAGCTCGCTTTTGCCCCTTCGCCCATTGCGATGATGATTTGCTTGTAAGGCACGGTTGTCGCATCACCAGCCGCAAACACCCCTTCCAAGCTGGTTTCACCACGGCTACCGATTTCGATTTCGCCGCGAGCAGAAAGCTCAACGTCAGAATCTTTTAGCCACTCGGTATTCGGCACAAGACCAATTTGAACAAAGATACCGGCAAGTTCTAACTGCTTGATCTCATCAGTGTTGCGATCTTTGTATTTCAAGCCAGTCACACGTTTACCATCACCAACCACTTCAGTGGTTTGAGCCATGGTGATGATATCGACGTTAGGCAGTGAATTCGCTTTATTGATCAGCACTTGGTCAGCGCGCAATGTGTCAGCAAACTCTAAAACCGTCACATGTTCTACGATACCTGCAAGGTCAATGGCCGCTTCGATGCCGGAGTTACCACCACCAATAACAGCGGTTTTCTTGCCTTTGAACAACGGGCCATCACAGTGTGGGCAGTACGCCACGCCTTTATTGCGATACTCTTGTTCACCAGGGACGTTCATTTCACGCCAACGAGCACCAGGGCTGAGGATAACGCTGTTACTTTTAAGCGTTGCGCCACTTTGTAGATTGACATGAATTTTGCCATCTTCAGTGTATTGCGCGCCCATCAGCTTTTCTGCTTGCTGCTCTGTGATGATATCAACACCGTATTCTTTCAAGTGCTCACCAAGGTTAGCCGCCAGTTTTGGACCTTCCGTGTGTTTGACTGAAATAAAGTTTTCAATCGCCATGGTGTCCATCACCTGACCACCCAAACGCTGAGCAACAATGCCGGTGCGAATGCCTTTACGTGCTGCGTAAATCGCGGCGGCTGCACCTGCAGGGCCACCCCCGACAACGAGAACGTCATACGGTTCTTTTTCATTAAGGCTTGCCGCCGCTTTTTCTGCAGCGCCATCGTCCAATTTGTTAAGAATTTCTGTCAATGACATGCGGCCTTGACCAAACAACTCACCATTCACAAAGACGCTCGGCACCGCGAGGATGTCACGCTGCTTCACTTCTTTTTGGAACAGTGCACCATCAATCATGGTTGCGCGAATTTTGGGGTTAATCGCCGCCATCATGTTGAACGCTTGCACCACATCCGGACAGTTTTGACAAGAAAGGGAAATAAAGACTTCCACATCCAATTCTTTGTCTAGCTGTGCAATCTGCTCGATGGTTTCTGCATCCAGTTTGATCGGATGACCACCTGAATGCAGCAGCGCAAGAACCAAAGAGGTGAACTCATGACCCATTGGCAAACCTGCAAAGCGAAGCGCAGTGCTTTTCTCTGGGTTAGTCACCGTCATAACGGGCTTGCGTGTGCTCGCAGCATCATCTCGGACGACAGAGATCAGCGGGCTTAGCTCTGCGATTTCATTGGCGAGTGCCAGAATATCTTGTGAGCCTTTACTGTCATCTAGGCTGACCACTAAACGGACGTCTTGTTTTAGATTTGTTAGATACTGGGTTAACTGTTGCTTGATCGCTTGGTCTAGCATACTCGAATACCTTTATAGTTTTTTTAAATTGGAGAGCGGTCACTCTGGATATCAGGGGAGAGCGGACCGAGCATTTAGGTCGTCAAGTAAAACGCTCGGCCCACTCTTTAACTTAAGGGGTAATCAACGCAAATGGTTAGATTTTGCCAACTAGGTCTAGTGAAGGTGCTAGAGTTTGTTCGCCTTCTTTCCATTTAGCAGGACATACTTCGCCTGGGTGTGCAGCAACGTACTGAGCTGCTTTGATTTTGCGTAGTAGGTCTTCTGCGTCACGGCCGATACCTTCTGCTGTAATTTCAACCGCTTGGATAACACCTTGTGGGTCGATAACGAAGGTTGCACGGTCTGCAAGACCTTGACCTGGGCGCATTACACCAAAGTTGTTGGTGATGTTGCCGGTTTGGTCGCCGACCATGAAGTATTTGATTTTGCCGATAGTGTCAGAGCTGTCGTGCCACGCTTTGTGAGTGAAATGTGTGTCAGTTGAGACTGAGTACACTTCAACACCGCGAGACTGAAGCTCTTCGTAGTGGTCTGCTAGGTCACCAAGCTCAGTCGGACATACGAAAGTGAAGTCCGCTGGGTAGAAGAAAAATACCGACCATTTGCCCAATACGTCTTGTTCAGTGATGTCAACGAATTTGCCATCTTTGTATGCTGTTGCGCTAAATGGTTTGATAGTAGTGTTAATCATATTCTTGATTTCCTTTAAGTTTGTTAGGTTTGGCATCGCTTGCCTTCGGGAGGTATATTCCCATTCTGACCGGTGAAAGGAAAATTGCTTGTGGCTATTCTATTGATAGGCGTTTTCTATTTTACCTAGGGGAACAAAGGCGTTATTTGAAAAGTATTGCCTATTGATTGTGGTTTTTTAATAGGTAGTATTTTGTGTGATAGGAACCATTCTCTAAAGCGCTTCTACTCTGCTGGCTTAGGGTTTTCTGGGCTAAGGCTTTCTGGCGAATGAGACTTTTGAGTTCGGTTGCTTGTTGAGCTGTCGGCTGATTTGCCAACCAGTTTGGATGAGTAAATCAAGATCGACACCAGTTTCTATGCCCAATCCTTGACACAAATAGACCACATCTTCACTGGCGACATTACCCGATGCCCCTGGAGCATAAGGGCATCCACCTAGGCCAGCCACACTGCTGTCTACTGTATTGATACCCATCAGTAGCGATTGATAGATATTGGCAATCGCTTGGCCGTAGGTATCGTGAAAATGCACGGCAAGGTGTTCACATGGCACTTGTTTCATGACTGCATCGAGCATGGTGGCGACTTTACGTGGCGTGCCTGTGCCAACGGTATCGCCAAGTGAGATCTCAAAGCAGCCCAACTGATATAGCGCAGAAGCAATCGAAGCCACTTGGCTGGGCGCGGTTGCGCCATCGTAAGGGCAATCAATGACGGTAGAAAGATAACCCCGCACGGGGATGTTGAGCTGCTTGGCTTGTGTCACGACAGGTAGAAAGCGCGCGAGACTTTCGGCAATGGAGCAATGAATATTGTGTTGGCTAAACCCTTCACTGCAAGAGGCGAAGATGGCGACGTGATCCACTTGGGCTGAGACAGCGGCTTGAAAACCCTGCAAGTTAGGCGTGAGGGCACTGTATTGAACTCCTAGGTTGCGGTGAATTTGATCAAACACGGCGAGAGAATCTGCCATTTGTGGCACACGTTTCGCAGAAACAAACGCGCCCGCTTCGATGCGTGTTAATCCGGTTTGGGATAGGGCGTTGATCAGCGCCACCTTAGTGTCGGTGGAAACGGCGTGCTCGTTTTGTAAGCCGTCACGAGGGCCGACTTCAACAATCGTGACGTCTTTGGGCAGGGTTAAGTTCTCTGCAGAGAAGCGGCTCATTCAAGCTCCCTTTTGGCTGGACACCAACTGGGTAACCTTTTACTGAAAAATGCATTGAGCCCTTCTTGGCCTTCTTCACTGCAACGAATATTGGCGATCATGGCACTCGTTTTGTCGATCAACGCCGATTCGATGGACATGGATGCGCAATCTTGGCAGAGCTGTTTGACTTGCAGCATGGCTTTTGGACTGTTGTGCAAAAGGCGCTGGGCCATCGATTGTGTGGTCTGGGGCAGTTGTGTCTCGTTGTTGACCACAATGTGTACCAAGCCCATTTCCAATGCGTTATGGGCATCAAAGGTTTCGGCACTGATCATGTAACGTCGAGCATGTCGTTGTCCCAAACTTCGGCAGACATACGGCCCAATGGTGGCAGGAATCAACCCCAATTTTACTTCACTCAAACAGAAACGGCTTTCCGCGGTGGCGATGGCGATATCGCAACAACAAATCAACCCAAGCGCACCACCAAAAGCCGCACCTTGAACACTGGCGATGGTAGGAGCAGGGAAGTGGTCGAGGGTTTGCATCAACTTGGCCAACGTTTTGCATCTTCAAGATTAGTTGCTTCGTCTTGCTCTGCCATGGCACGCATCCAGTTGAGATCGGCTCCTGCTGAAAAGTGTGGCCCGTTGGCGTTGA
>NZ_NPKW01001219.1:0-868 GCF_002265885.1 Vibrio sp. 03_296 | reverse complement strand
CCGATAACAAGAACGAACATCAGATAGAACTCCAAGCATCACACTCGAATAGTCTTCTGGGTCTCGAGCCCGCATTTCGCAAGCAAGAGTTAGCTTATTATGAATACAAATACACTTCAAAACATTAATGTCGGCGTTGATACAGGTAAGACACAACTTGATATCTATATCCGCCCTCTCGATATCTATTTTAATGTCACAAATGATGAAAAAGGCATCAAACAAGCCGTTCGCACTATTGCTAAATATCATCCAGAACGGATTGTTATTGAAGCAACCGGTCGATTGGAGATGCCATTCATCTTAGCGTGTGAAAAAGCCAATCTGCCTTATGTCATCGCTAACCCATTACACATCAAAAAGTTTTCTGGTGCTCTTGGCAATAAAGCGAAAAACGACCGCCTAGATGCGGCGCTTATCGCCCACTACGCCGAAGCAATCAAGCCAAAACTCACGCAATTAAAAAGTGAAAACATACGTTTAATGAGCGACTTAGTCACTAGACGAAACCAATTACTATCAATGCAAACGATGGAAAAGAATCGACATCAAATCCTTCCTCAATCACTTGCATCTTCAATCAAACCTATCTTAACTGCTCTCAAAAATCAGATTGCAAAAGTAGAAAACAGAATCGAAAAACTCATAGAAACTTGCCCTGACTACCAAGCTAAAAACGAGATACTGCAGAGCGTCCCTGGTATCGGGAAAATCGCCGCAGCGTCACTTATTAGTAACGTTCCTGAGCTCGGTTACATCACCAACAAACAAGCAGCCTCTTTAATCGGGGTTGCACCCATTACGCGTGAAAGTGGCAGTTTCAAAGGCAAGAGAATGATCAAAGGTGGACGGATGCAAGTAAGGACTG
>NZ_NPKW01001218.1:0-516 GCF_002265885.1 Vibrio sp. 03_296 | reverse complement strand
CTTACACACCCTGCCTATCAACGTTCTAGTCTCGAACAACCCTTCTAGGATACTTAAAGTATCAGGGAAGACTCATCTCAGGGCTCGCTTCCCGCTTAGATGCTT
This sequence comes from Vibrio sp. 03_296, assembly GCF_002265885.1. NCBI lineage: Bacteria > Pseudomonadati > Pseudomonadota > Gammaproteobacteria > Vibrionales > Vibrionaceae > Vibrio > Vibrio sp. 03_296. Next base: position 411 of record NZ_NPKW01001218.1, on the reverse strand, counting down.
TCAGCGGTTATCGATTCCGAACTTAGCTACCGGGCAATGCGTCTGGCGACACAACCCGAACACCAGAGGTTCGTCCACTCCGGTCCTCTCGTACTAGGAGCAGCCCCCTTCAATCTTCCAACGCCCACGGCAGATAGGGACCGAACTCGTCTCACGACGTTCTAAACCCAGCTCGCGTACCACTTTAAATGGCGAACAGCCATACCCTTGGGACCGACTTCAGCCCCAGGATGTGATGAGCCGACATCGAGGTGCCAAAACACCGCCGTCGATATGAACTCTTGGGCGGTATCAGCCTGTTATCCCCGGAGTACCTTTTATCCGTTGAGCGATGGCCCTTCCATTCAGAACCACCGGATCACTATGAMCTGCTTTCGCACCTGCTCGAACCGTCATTCTCGCAGTTAAGCG
>NZ_NPKW01001217.1:0-503 GCF_002265885.1 Vibrio sp. 03_296 | reverse complement strand
ACGAGATTAAGAAACAACAAGTAGGGTGAGGCGTTGCCGCCTCATCCCTCTTACAGAACCGTACGTACGGGCCTCGTATACGGCTCATGCACACTTCCATTCAGCATAATTGCTGAACACATACCCTGTCTTAACATGCTCGATATTGAACAAACCAAGATCGTTAAACCATTGATTTGGCATCGCATAGCTGGCTAAGGGACTCTGTGCATTTTTCCAGCTACTCATTTGAATTGACCTGAACGGCGGCTTGTAACCAAGCTGTTTCAGCCTGCGGTGCAACCGTGTCGGTTTCTTCCATAATTTTAACTGGATGCTGCGCAGTCTGCGCCTTAACCATCCTGCTATTCGCGAGAACTCCCTGCTGGTATTGGCGATCCTGAAGTACTGACTGAACCCTCGTAAAACGGGATTTAGCTCGTTGATGACTTGCACTAGCGGCTTTCCGCCATTGCGTTTGCTCATCTGCTTCAACGTCTGTTTGAACAGAGCCAGTTTCTTGG
>NZ_NPKW01001216.1:0-377 GCF_002265885.1 Vibrio sp. 03_296 | reverse complement strand
CGCTGAACCATTMTACAAAAGGTACGCAGTCACACCACGAAGGTGCTCCTACTGCTTGTACGTTACACGKTTCAGGTTCTATTTCACTCCCCTCACATGGGGTCTTTTCGCCTTTCCCTCACGGTACTGGTTCACTATCGGTCAGTCAGGAGTATTTAGCCTTGGAGGATGGTCCCCCCATATTCAGACAGGATAACACGTGTCCCGCCCTACTCGATTTCACTGAACATGCATCGTCAACTACGGGACTATCACCCTGTATCGTCGGACTTTCCAGACCGTTCGTCTAACACATGTAAAGCTTAAGGGCTAATCCAATTTCGCTCGCCGCTACTTTCGGAATCTCGGTTGATTTCTTTTCCTCGGGGTACTTAGAT
>NZ_NPKW01001215.1:0-586 GCF_002265885.1 Vibrio sp. 03_296 | reverse complement strand
CGAGTAGGGCTACACACGTGCTACAATGGCGCATACAGAGGGCGGCCAACTTGCGAAAGTGAGCGATCCCAAAAAGTGCGTCGTAGTCCGGATTGGAGTCTGCAACTCGACTCCATGAAGTCGGAATCGCTAGTAATCGTGGATCAGAATGCCACGGTGAATACGTTCCCGGGCCTTGTACACACCGCCCGTCACACCATGGGAGTGGGCTGCAAAAGAAGTGGGTAGTTTAACCTTCGGGAGGACGCTCACCACTTTGTGGTTCATGACTGGGGTGAAGTCGTAACAAGGTAGCGCTAGGGGAACCTGGCGCTGGATCTACCTCCTTATACGATGATTATTGCGATGAGTGTTCACTACAGATTGATATGGTTTAGAAAGTTTAGAGTATCTTAGTGTCCCGTTCGTCTAGAGGCCTAGGACACCGCCCTTTCACGGCGGTAACAGGGGTTCGACTCCCCTACGGGATACCATGGGTCGTTAGCTCAGTTGGTAGAGCAGTTGACTTTTAATCAATTGGTCGCAGGTTCGAATCCTGCACGACCCACCATTTCCTTCCACGGGAAAACAAATAATGTGGGCGATT
>NZ_NPKW01001214.1:0-495 GCF_002265885.1 Vibrio sp. 03_296 | reverse complement strand
AAACATACGCTCAACAAGCAGTGGGAATGGATCGGAATCATCAAACCTCCGAAAGTAAAACGTCTCCCGAATATCATTTCTCCTGAGCAAGTCGCTCAGATTATTAACACCACCCGAGAACCCCGTTACCGAGTGTTATTCTTAACGTTATACACGATGGGGCTGCGGATTAATGAGGCTCTCAATCTCACCATCTCCGATATCGACAGTCACAATATGCAAGTCCATGTTCGCTATGGAAAAGGCGGTAAAGACCGACTGGTACCACTCCCTCACAGAACGCTTCACGCCTTACGCCGATACTGGTGTACACACCGACATCCCAAACTGTTATTCCCAAGCAAAGGTAAGTGTTGTGATGTCGCGTTTAATGATCAAGGAGCACAAAAAGCACTTAAACAGGTTGTACAGGAATGTGGTATTCATAAGCGAATTACCCCTCACTCACTCCGACATTGCTTTGCAACCCATCTCCTAGAGCAAGGGCTTGACCTG
>NZ_NPKW01001213.1:0-462 GCF_002265885.1 Vibrio sp. 03_296 | reverse complement strand
TGAAGCTTTCGCTTCGGCTCAATGAATACTGAATAAATTGACTGTGCCGATACTTAGTATCGTTTTGGTCACTCAGTTCATTGATAAATCTTTTGGATTATCATCAACGAGTGCCCACACAGATTGATAGGTTTATATTGTTAAAGAGCTTGCTTTTCGAGAAGTTTTTCTCTCAAAGCGGAGGTGCATTCTAGCGAGTTAATTTGAAGAGTCAAACACTTTTTCAAATTTATTTTCTCAGAAGCTTTTACCTCACCCGACGTTGCTGAGGCCTTACGCCGTCTGCCGTGTCGGTGGATGCGCATTATAGGGAAGGCAGTTTCTTTGGCAAGTGCTATTTGCCGTTTTTCTAAAAAAATCGTAGTGATGATTATTCACTCAAACGTTTATTTTTTGTGGTTTTATCTTCAATTATATTAAAGAAGATATTCACAAAATCTGTGGATAACTAATCGTCACTAT
>NZ_NPKW01001212.1:0-1430 GCF_002265885.1 Vibrio sp. 03_296 | reverse complement strand
TGAGTGCGGCCGCCATCATTAGCAACGTTCCTGAGTTGGGTTATATCAACAATAAACAAGCGGCTTCTCTAATAGGTGTTGCTCCCATGAATAGAGAAAGTGGCCGCTATAAAGGCAAACGAATTATCCAAGGTGGGCGCGCTCAGGTGCGTACAGTCCTGTATATGGCGATGATGTCTGCAATGCAATCTAACCCTGTTTTTAAGACCACATATCAGCGATTACTGGAAGCAGGAAAACCCAAAAAAGTAGCCATCATTGCCTGTGTTAGAAAGATGGTTGTGATCCTGAATTCAATGCTAAGAGACGGAACTATGTGGAATGAAAATATGGCGAAAAATTAACTATTGACGCCATACTCGCTTTGTTAGGCGCGCAGCTGYAATTGGTAAAAATCGGTTTCATCRTGCTTCGGATTAGGGCRACAATATACCCAACCATTACGCTTATAGAACCTTAACGCCCTTGCGTTCGTTCTACTCACGGAAAGCACAGCACGATTACAGCCAGCTCGTGCCAATTCTGATTCGAGGTAGACCTGAACTTGCTGGCCCAAACCAGAACCGCGAACTTCAGGTAACAAGTAAACCAAGTGAACATAACCGGTCTCTGGCTCGGGTGAAAAAGAACGAAACTCTAACTGCCCTACCAATTTTCCACCCAACCAGATATGGATGTAAAACCAACCTGCTCCAGATTGCCTTTCTTGAACTCGTTCTCGATAACCTGCTATGAAATCATCAAAACCCGAAAAGGTCTCGAAASTGCAATAGTAAGCATCCTTTCGAGCAGCTACGCAAAAATCATAATCTTGCGCCAAATTGATCACTTTAAATTCTACGTTCATCCCTAATCCTAAAGTGAATAGCGCCTAACGCCGCGTTAAGGGGTGCAGGCACGCAATACAAAAGCTACCGCACAGCGACTTAATCACCAAACCCAACGCAAACCGAAAATGCCACGCGTGCCAAATCCCACTTAAACGCTTTGTTATGCTTAAGCTTCAATGGCTTACGTTTGATCAGAACCAAGATTAACTCGACTTTGATTCACAAACAAAAGCCAAAACGTAGAAAACCGAAATGAATCATAGTTTTGATAATCAGGCTCGGAATTTGGGCAAATCTGGTTTGAAGTTTGAAAACCTAGAGATGGACTTCTGATTGAGCCAACTGCCCTAACCTCGCGCTTACCCGAAAATTGATTGAGGCAACTCTCTGAATTTTCAGCGCCAAAGAATAAGTGTCCGAAAACAGCGCTCAAAAAAACCGGCTTGCCGACAAACACAAAACTGAAAAGCCGAGGGGACAAAGAAAAACCATAATCCACTGATTTTACTTGATTAAGCATAACGCCGCGTTAAGGGGCGCAGGCACGCACTACAAACGTTACCGCATCACACCCTAACCACTAAATAAACTGCAAGCCAA
>NZ_NPKW01001211.1:0-576 GCF_002265885.1 Vibrio sp. 03_296 | reverse complement strand
CATCGTTATCGAAGCAACTGGCCGCCTTGAAATGCCTTTTATTATCGCCTGTTCCAAAGCCAATTTACCTTTTGTAATTGCCAATCCTATCCACATTAAACGCTTCGCTGGCGCTATTGGCCGCAGAGCTAAAACGGATAAACTGGATGCTCAATTAATCGCTCATTATAGCGAAGCCATTCAACCCCAATTGACCCAGTTAAAACCAGAAATTATGCGTTTAATGAGTGACTTAGTCGCCCGTCGACATCAAATTTTAACGATGCAAACTATGGAAAAGAATCGCTTACAACAACTCCCTAAAACGCTTCATTCCACAATCAATCCAATCATTACTTCCTTCAAAAATCAGATAGAGAAGATCGAAGCACTCATCATTGCTCTCATTGAAAAAACGCCTTCTTATCAGAGCAAAATATCATTTTACAAAGTGATCCCAGGCATCGGGAAAGTGAGTGCGGCCGCCATCATTAGCAACGTTCCTGAGTTGGGTTATATCAACAATAAACAAGCGGCTTCTCTAATAGGTGTTGCTCCCATGAATAGAGAAAGTSGSCGCTATAAAGGCAAACGAAT
>NZ_NPKW01001210.1:0-579 GCF_002265885.1 Vibrio sp. 03_296 | reverse complement strand
AAGGTGGGGACGACGTCAAGTCATCATGGCCATTACGAGTAGGGCTACACACGTGCTACAATGGCGCATACAGAGGGCTGCCAACTTGCGAAAGTGAGCGATCCCAAAAAGTGCGTCGTAGTCCGGATTGGAGTCTGCAACTCGACTCCATGAAGTCGGAATCGCTAGTAATCGTGGATCAGAATGCCACGGTGAATACGTTCCCGGGCCTTGTACACAYCGCCCGTCACACCATGGGAGTGGGCTGCAAAAGAAGTGGGTAGTTTAACCTTCGGGAGGACGCTCACCACTTTGTGGTTCATGACTGGGTGAAGTCGTAACAAGGTAGCGCTAGGGGAACCTGGCGCTGGATCACCTCCTTATACGATGATTATTGCGATGAGTGTTCACACAGATTGATATGGTTTAGAAAGTTTAGAGTATCTTAGTGTCCCGTTCGTCTAGAGGCCTAGGACACCGCCCTTTCACGGCGGTAACAGGGGTTCGACTCCCCTACGGGATACCATCTTTAAGCATTCTTACGAGTGTGTTTAAACATGGTTTTCATTAGAAAATCTGCTCTTTAACAATTTGGAAAGC
>NZ_NPKW01000121.1:0-2027 GCF_002265885.1 Vibrio sp. 03_296 | reverse complement strand
GTTATATCAACAATAAACAAGCGGCTTCTCTAATAGGTGTTGCTCCCATGAATAGAGAAAGTGGCCGCTATAAAGGCAAACGAATTATCCAAGGTGGGCGCGCTCAGGTGCGTACAGTCCTGTATATGGCGATGATGTCTGCAATGCAATCTAACCCTGTTTTTAAGACCACATATCAGCGATTACTGGAAGCAGGAAAACCCAAAAAAGTAGCCATCATTGCCTGTGTTAGAAAGATGGTTGTGATCCTGAATTCAATGCTAAGAGACGGAACTATGTGGAATGAAAATATGGCGAAAAATTAACTATTGACGCCATACTCGTTTGTTATGTATTCTGATACACGTTTGCCCGATGGTATTCAAGAAATTCTTCATGCTCAGGCTTCAATTTAATAACCATTTCCGAATGTATCCCTATTGATTGATAATTTTTCAACTTTGGTGAAATCATAATAATTCCTACACTGTCGAAACTAATAAGACCAGAGTCAAACGCTTTATCAAGGTGTGCTACTAAAAGGAAACCATTATATGGATTTAACCTATTTTCTTCGGAAATGCGCCACGGAACAATATGACTCGCTACAAGTAACTCTTTGACTTCACACCCTGTTACGGCGCATCCGCCCCACATATTAAATAATTGCTGCCGAAATGCCCCCTGACCGATTCGGGACTTAATTAAGCTCTCTTTTTCAGTAATTCCAATCTTTGGGTTTAACACGATTTCGTTCAGATCCAACTCTAATCTCGACTTTTCTTCAGTACCATTTTTGTGAATAAAGTCTATTTGAGCAGCTAAGCTTTGAGCGTTTGAGGAGTTGTATTCTTCACTAGTCACGTAAACCGCATGACCTTTTTCTATAGCGCCATCAAAGTCAAACTTCTTCAAAGTTCTCCCTTGAACAAAATCACCCTTAGAGAAGGTATGCTCAAATTCTTCATCTCCAACTATTTTTACAACACGAACAGCATTCGTTAACTCGAAGAAATGGTACTTTGCGCCATTTGGCTCGTTTTTTCTTTGATATTGATGTTTTCTCATAACTTCCTCGAATACATAACGCCCAATTAAGGTGTGAAGCACGCGACCACGAGACTCAATTTGACTACTGTAATCACTGGACTCAACCCAAACCAAAAATGCCACGCGTGCTGAATCACTCTTAAATTGTTTGTTAGGAGTGATTCCCCGTTATCTGCTTATACTTCTGATATAAAACCATCATTTCATCTTTAGTGTACGTTTTAGCATTTTCCATATTGCAAGAGCAGTGATGCATAAATTCCAAAATTTCTACATCTTGCAATTTGTCTTTACTCGGAAACATATCCTCTGGCGCTATATTAAAATCTAACCAAGAACCATCATCATCAAATTCAATATGACTGCCCAAATTCAATATGATCCATTCACCATCACGGTCATCAAAAACCACACTAACTCTGTATAAATATCCATCCTCGTCTATTGAGCTTGAGAAGGGATATTCTTCCCCATCCTCATCAATCATCACTTGATCATATGCCATGACAAAAACTCCTAACGCTGCGTTAAGGGGTGAGTGCCGCATAAACCAAGCTTCCGCAGACCACTTTCACCACCAAAACTCACCGCATACCAAAAATGCCACGCGGCATGAATCCCGCTTAAACGCCTTGTTATGCTTAAGCTTCAATGGGTTACGTTTTTCTGGAAACAAGATTAACTCGACTTCGATTCAGAAACAAAAGCCAAAAYGTAGAAAACMGAAATGAATCATAGTTTTGATAATCAGGCTCGGATTTTTGGCAAATCTAGTTTGAAGTTTGAAAACCTAGAAATGGATTTCTGATTGAGCGAACCGCCCTAACCTCGCGCTTACCCGAAAATTGATTGAGGCAACTCTCTGAATTTTCAGCGCCAAAGAATAAGTGTCCGAAAAACAGCGCTCAAAAAAACCGGCTTGCCGACAAACACAAAACTGAAAAGCCGAGGGAACAAAGAAAATCCATAAACCACTGATTTTAATTGATTAAGCATAA
>NZ_NPKW01001209.1:0-448 GCF_002265885.1 Vibrio sp. 03_296 | reverse complement strand
GCCCGAAGGTCCCCCTCTTTGAGCCGAAGCTATCATGCGGTATTAGCCATCGTTTCCAATGGTTATCCCCCACATCAGGGCAATTTCCCAGGCATTACTCACCCGTCCGCCGCTCGCCACCCGAGAAACAAGTTTCTCTGTGCTGCCGCTCGACTTGCATGTGTTAGGCCTGCCGCCAGCGTTCAATCTGAGCCATGATCAAACTCTTCAATTAAAAGTTTTTTGAAGCTTTCGCTTCGGCTCAATGAATACTGAATAAATTGACTGTGCCGATACTTAGTATCGTTTTGGTCACTCAGTTCATTGATAAATCTTTGGATTATCATCAACGAGTGCCCACACAGATTGATAGGTTTATATTGTTAAAGAGCTTTGCTTTCAGTGCCTTAGCACTTAAGCGARGTGCGTATAATACGCGATTGACTCTGTAAGTCAACATAAAACTCTA
>NZ_NPKW01001208.1:0-704 GCF_002265885.1 Vibrio sp. 03_296 | reverse complement strand
CGCTAGAAGAAAATAATTTGTGGGAAGGAACTCGAAGGAATATGTAATGGATGATGCATTTTTGCGTTATCGAAACAGCAAGTAGGGTGAGGCGTTGCCGCCTCATCCCTCTTACAGAACCGTACGTACGGGCCTCGTATACGGCTCATGCACACTTCCATTCAGCATAATTGCTGAACACATACCCTGTCTTAACATGCTCGATATTGAACAAACCAAGATCGTTAAACCATTGATTTGGCATCGCATAGCTGGCTAAGGGACTCTGTGCATTTTTCCAGCTACTCATTTGAATTGACCTGAACGGCGGCTTGTAACCAAGCTGTTTCAGCTTGCGGTGCAGCCGTAACGGTTTCTTCCATAATTTTAACTGGATGCTGCGCAGTCTGCGCCTTAACCATCCTGCTATTCGCGAGAACTCCCTGCTGGTATTGGCGATCCTGAAGTACTGACTGAACCCTCGTAAAACGGGATTTAGCTCGTTGATGACTTGCACTAGCGGCTTTCCGCCATTGCGTTTGCTCATCTGCTTCAACGTCTGTTTGAACAGAGCCAGTTTCTTGGGCTGAATACGGGTGTATTGTTCCCCGATTTCAACGCCAAGGAACTTCACCCCATTTTCGCTGTGTGCTATATGAGATTTGCTCTGATTCACCGTCAGTTTCAACTCTTTTTCCAGTATCTTTGTCGCCTGTGCAAGCGCA
>NZ_NPKW01001207.1:0-933 GCF_002265885.1 Vibrio sp. 03_296 | reverse complement strand
CATTAATCCGCAGCCCCATCGTGTATAACGTTAAGAATAACACTCGGTAACGGGGTTCTCGGGTGGTGTTAATAATCTGAGCGACTTGCTCAGGAGAAATGATATTCGGGAGACGTTTTACTTTCGGAGGTTTGATGATTCCGATCCATTCCCACTGCTTGTTGAGCGTATGTTTGTAGAAGAATTGAAGCCCACAGCGGTCAAGTTTAATCGTGCTCCAGGAGACCTGACCAATCAGTTGGCTGAAATATCGTCGCAGGTCTTCAATGGTCAAGGTATCAGGGCACCGATCAAAGTACTCAGTGATACGTCGTACAGCAAGAGAGTATGCAGAGATGGTTTTGGCTCGCTTACCTTGAAGTTTAAGTTGGGTGAGGTGTTGTTGATATAAGGCGTCAAAGCGCTCTTTTTCAGACGGGGTCATAGTGTTCTCTCCAGTAACACACCACCGACATGATGGTGTTACTAAAGAGTATGATTGTTGGTGCTTATTCGTTTCTGCCGCGGAGCGGCTTCGTTCAACWCGTTGTTGGACAAAACTGAGTACGCATCTTGCTAATTAGTCAGTCACGGATTACCTTTGGTATTTCTTATTATTCGCATCGCACATGTAGTGCTTACCAGCCTCTAAAGACACAATATATTGGTAGGCAGGGTTGTTTTACCAAACAATGCCCTCATATAATACATGGACTTAAGTACATGAGGGTGACATATGACGGTAAGACGGATTCAGTGTGTTTTGGGACAACTTGAAGATTCAAGAACAAGAACAAAATTTCGAGTCGCTATTGAAAGCATCACGAAGTAACCTAAATGAGACAGTTCGAGGTTTGGAAAACGACAAGACAAGTTACAGTCTTCAGGCTGGATCGTATGGTCGTTACTCTGGAATCCAAGGTATTTCTGACCTTGATATGCTCTACATACTCC
>NZ_NPKW01001206.1:0-376 GCF_002265885.1 Vibrio sp. 03_296 | reverse complement strand
TAAAGCATGCTGGAGGTATCAGAAGTGCGAATGCTGACATGAGTAACGACAAGGGGGGTGAAAAACCTCCCCGCCGGAAGACCGAAGGGTTCCTGTCCAACGTTAATCGGGGCAGGGTAAGTCGACCCCTAAGGCGAGGCTGAAAAGCGTAGTCGATGGGAAACGGGTTAATATTCCCGTACTTCTTACAATTGCGATGGGGGGACGGAGAAGGCTAGGTGGGCCTGGCGACGGTTGTCCAGGTTCAAGTGCGTAGGCTGAGTGTTTAGGTAAATCCGGACACTCTTAAGGCTGAGACACGACGTCGAGCTACTACGGTAGTGAAGTCATTGATGCCATGCTTCCAGGAAAAGCCTCTAAGCTTCAGATTGTAAGG
>NZ_NPKW01001205.1:0-607 GCF_002265885.1 Vibrio sp. 03_296 | reverse complement strand
ATCGAGACTAGAACGTTGATAGGCAGGGTGTGTAAGCGCTGTGAGGCGTTGAGCTAACCTGTACTAATTGCCCGTGAGGCTTAACCATACAACACCCAAAGGGTTTTGATGGACTCAAAGCAAGAACGAATTGAATGTGTAGAGAACGCAAACAGCTTTCCGAATTTTAAGAATTTGCTTGGCGACCATAGCGTTTTGGACCCACCTGAACCCATTCCGAACTCAGAAGTGAAACGAAATAGCGTCGATGGTAGTGTGGGGTTTCCCCATGTGAGAGTAGAACATCGCCAGGCTTTTAATTCGACTTGTCTTTAATTAGACGAGTCACCATAAAGTTTTAAGCAAAAAGCTTAGAGTTTTATGTTGACTTACAGAGTCAATCGCGTATTATACGCACCTCGCTTAAGTGCTAAGGCACTGAAAGCAAAGCTCTTTAACAATATAAACCTATCAATCTGTGTGGGCACTCGTTGATGATAATCCAAAAGATTTATCAATGAACTGAGTGACCAAAACGATACTAAGTATCGGCACAGTCAATTTATTCAGTATTCATTGAGCCGAAGCGAAAGCTTCAAAAAACTTTTAATTGAAGAGTTTGATCATG
>NZ_NPKW01001204.1:0-855 GCF_002265885.1 Vibrio sp. 03_296 | reverse complement strand
TGAATAGAGAAAGTGGCCGCTATAAAGGCAAACGAATTATCCAAGGTGGGCGCGCTCAGGTGCGTACAGTCCTGTATATGGCGATGATGTCTGCAATGCAATCTAACCCTGTTTTTAAGACCACATATCAGCGATTACTGGAAGCAGGAAAACCCAAAAAAGTAGCCATCATTGCCTGTGTTAGAAAGATGGTTGTGATCCTGAATTCAATGCTAAGAGACGGAACTATGTGGAATGAAAATATGGCGAAAAATTAACTATTGACGCCATACTCGTTTGTTATGCTTAAGCTTCAATGGCTTACGTTTTAATTGAATTAAGATTAACTCGACTTTGATTTACAAACAAAAACCAAAACGTAGAAAACAGAAATGACTCATAATTTTGAAAATCAGACTTTGAACTTTGGCAGTCAAAACTCAAAAACCTAAGATCAAATTTCTGACTGAGGCAACTCTCAGAATTTCTAGCGCCAAAGAATAAGTGTCCAGAAAACAGCGCTCACTGAAGCCAACTTGCCGACAAACACCAAACTGAAAAGCCGAGGGAACAAAGAAAAACCATAAACCACTGATTTTACGTGATTAAGCATAACGCCCAATTAAGGCGTGACCAACGCTACCACAAACTTGAACATACCACCTAAAACACAAAACCCAACGATGGAACGAAAAGTACCAATGCGTTGGGAATACGCTCTTAAATTGTTTGTTATGTGAAAACCTAAACGTTACTCAAACCAACTGTTTTAGCGTTTCTTTTGCTTTCTGATGTATGTCTTATCTTGATGTGGGCAGCCACTGAATGCGTGTAGCAGCAATCAAAACACCTAGATCATCTGAATATCCAACAATG
>NZ_NPKW01001203.1:0-677 GCF_002265885.1 Vibrio sp. 03_296 | reverse complement strand
TGAATGTGTAGAGAACGCAAACAGCTTTCCGAATTTTAAGAATTTGCTTGGCGACCATAGCGTTTTGGACCCACCTGAACCCATTCCGAACTCAGAAGTGAAACGAAATAGCGTCGATGGTAGTGTGGGGTTTCCCCATGTGAGAGTAGAACATCGCCAGGCTTTTAATTTAGACTTAGGTCTAACCAGTGCGGAGCGGTAGTTCAGTTGGTTAGAATACCGGCCTGTCACGCCGGGGGTCGCGGGTTCGAGTCCCGTCCGCTCCGCCACTTATTTAGAAACCTCGCTGATTAGCGGGGTTTTTTTAGATATAAGTAAAATTTAGGGGTGTAGCTCCAATTGGCAGAGCAGCGGATTCCAAATCCGCGTGTTGGGAGTTCGAATCTCTCCACCCCTGCCATATTTAAGGCTCTGAACGAAAGTTCAGAGCCTTTTTCATATCCTATTTTAGCATGTAAACTTCTGTTGTTGGTGACTATATCATCGACCCCATATTTCCTTTCGCCCCCTCTTTGCTTCTGCAAGCTCCTCTCTTGTTTGCTTATTTTTTCCACCCTCCGTATTTGCTCTTGAATGATAGGCAAAAGCAACTAACTTTGAATTTAAAAGGTAGTGGGGCGGCATCATGAAGATTGAGCAAATTGTATGGCAAGAAGGTCATTGGCAAGGTTTATCTT
>NZ_NPKW01001201.1:0-728 GCF_002265885.1 Vibrio sp. 03_296 | reverse complement strand
CTCCACTTTTCAGGAACTGATTTATCAGTGCCAGCACGCTGCCGTCTGTGACTCGTGTTCGGATACTCCTTAGGATAAGTTCGTGGTCGAGCTTATCGAAGCACTTTGACAAGTCCATATCCACGACATGCTGCATACCATAACGACGGATGAACATGGTGGCTTTGTTTATGGCGTCGTGACAACTTCGATTTGGGCGGTATCCAAAGCTTGATGGATGGAACTGCTCTTCGAAGATAGGGGTTAAGAGGTCGTTTAGGGTTTGTTGGACAACTCTGTCCCGAACTGTCGGGGATGCCAAGCAATCTCGCTCCACCGCCGTCTTTCGGGATTTCTACCCGTCTGACCGGCTGTGGTTGGTACTGCTTGGTTTTGAGCTCAGAGAGGAGTTGGTCAAGGTTATCACTCAGATTTGAGGCGAAGTCGCTCAGRCTCTGCCTATCTATTCCGGCCGCGCCTTTCGCTTTACACACCTTTTTAAATCCTCTGTATAGTCGCTCTTTACTGAGCAAGTGACCGTACAGGCTGTAATAAACTCTCAACGTCTTCCCTTGGGTTGTGTGCTGTGTGGGGACARGATGCTTTCTTCAGTGTCGGTTTGTTTCACTTTGCTGTTTAGCTTTCTAGCTCAATGGCAATTGACTAAAGTGAGCCAAAGTTACTCCGTGCACGGTTTCTCGTTGTTCGTCTTCTGCTTCCACAGGTGACCACGCCGGAATACCCCGATA
>NZ_NPKW01001200.1:0-477 GCF_002265885.1 Vibrio sp. 03_296 | reverse complement strand
TTGAATGAGCGAGATAGCGTTGATTTTGCCGGACTCAATTTCGAATAGTCACTAAAAGTGACATTCCCAAGAACACTTGAATGTGTTTGTTGGTGTTTGTCTTAAAGACAAACATTGAGAACTTTACAAACAACAATAAATTGTTGTTTTGTCAGCTTTCCAAATTGTTAAAGAGCAAGATTTTCTAATGAAAACCATTTTTAAAGATTCTTAGGAAAAACCCTTAAAGATGGTGGAGCTATGCGGGATCGAACCGCAGACCTCCTGCGTGCAAGGCAGGCGCTCTCCCAGCTGAGCTATAACCCCATCGTTGAGTGGTGGGTCTGAGTGGACTCGAACCACCGACCTTACGCTTATCAGGCGTACGCTCTAACCACCTGAGCTACAGACCCACTAGATGCTCTAATCTAAACCGTATCAATCTGTGTGAACACTCATCGCAATAATCATCGTATAAGGAGGTGATCCAGCGCCAGG
>NZ_NPKW01000120.1:0-6470 GCF_002265885.1 Vibrio sp. 03_296 | reverse complement strand
CAAAGAACGACGCGTTTTCTCTTTCCTTGCTGTGCGCGAATACCCATTGATTCATTATGATGTTTGCTCTTATCTTAAATTGGCTTTCGGCCGTTACTATAGCGCGAATCACTGCTAGCGATAAGCGATGATGCGCCTTGGCGAGCACGTTACTACTGGCCAAGGCGGTTATGCAATCTTTTGTGCTCAATTTGTCGACATTCGCCATGCCATTGATTGGTTTTCGTGAAATGTGCGTGATCACTTCCACTCTCTGCCGTGCCTGCTGTTTACCTGCTGGTATAATCAGTTAAAATCTCGCTAAAGCAATGTTAAGCAAATATAACAAGGAATGAAATCATGGCGCATGCGAATCACTTCGATGTGATTGTTATCGGGAGCGGCCCTGGCGGTGAAGGGGCAGCAATGGGTTTAACCAAAGCTGGCCTGAAAGTCGCAGTGGTGGAAAAAGAGAGCAGCGTTGGCGGCGGTTGTACTCACTGGGGCACCATTCCATCCAAAGCACTGCGCCATGCGGTTAGCCGTATTATTGAATTCAACAGCAACCCTCTGTTTTGCAAAAACAACTCCAGTTTACACGCCACGTTCTCAACCATTCTCGGCCACGCGAAATCCGTTATCGACAAGCAGACTCGCTTGCGCCAAGGCTTTTATGACCGCAATCAGTGCCAATTGATTTTCGGCACTGCCCGCTTTACCGATGCGCACACCATTAGCGTGACGCAAAACGACGGCACTGAAGAAGTGTATACAGCGGATAAGTTTGTGATTGCCACTGGCTCTCGCCCTTATCAACCAGCCGATGTCGACTTTAATCATGAGCGAATCTACGACAGCGATTCCATTCTCAGTCTCAAACACGACCCTCGCCACATCATCATTTATGGCGCAGGGGTGATTGGTTGTGAATACGCATCCATCTTCCGTGGTTTGGGGGTTAAAACCGACCTCATCAACACACGCGATCGCTTGCTGGCATTTTTGGACAACGAAGTGTCCGATGCGCTTTCCTACCACTTCTGGAACAGCGGCGTCGTGATCCGTAATGATGAAACCTATGAACGCATTGAAGGCACCGAAGATGGTGTGATTGTTCATCTTCAGTCGGGCAAGAAAATGAAAGCCGATTGCTTGCTCTACGCCAATGGTCGCACCGGGAACACCGACAAATTGAACCTGCCCGCGGTTGGGCTTCAAGGTGACTCTCGCGGCCAGCTGAAAGTTGATGGCAATTACCAAACCGAAGTGGAACACGTTTACGCAGTGGGCGATGTGATTGGTTACCCAAGTCTTGCGAGCGCAGCGTATGACCAAGGGCGCTTTGTGGCGCAAGCCATTACTAAGGGCAAAGCCGATGGCTATCTGATTGATGACATCCCAACGGGGATTTACACCATTCCAGAAATCAGCTCGGTTGGTAAAACAGAACAAGAATTAACCGCAGCGAAAGTGCCCTATGAAGTTGGCCGCTCTTCGTTCAAACATCTGGCTCGCGCACAGATTGCCGGCAAAGACATCGGCAGCTTGAAAATTCTCTTCCATCGTGAAACCAAAGAAATTCTTGGCATTCACTGCTTTGGGGAACGCGCAGCGGAAATCATTCATATCGGCCAAGCGATCATGGAGCAAAAAGGTGAAGCCAATACCATCGAGTATTTCGTCAATACCACCTTCAACTACCCCACCATGGCCGAAGCGTATCGCGTTGCCGCACTCAATGGACTAAACCGTCTGTTCTAGTGTGAACTCCCCCGCTCCCCAAACAAAAACAGCAGGAAATTCCTGCTGTTTTTTTACCATTTCATATGGACCACGACGGGAGTAAGACGATGTTTCAGCATGGGAATTTTACTTAGCCAACGTTGCCATGTTTTCCAACGTGCACAAAAACGATCGAAGGGAGAAAACACTTTGACCCATTGGGCCCAAGGGAGCCACTGCAATACTTGTTCTGCCGGCGCCGCCATGGCATGCGCATAACGATCAGAGCCCAATTTCTGCCCCAGGCTGCTGTCGGTTAAGTCTCCTGCCAATACCATGCATACCTGCGCAGACACAAAACGTCGCCCTAGCAATTGCACAAAGTTAGCAACCTGCGCCAATGGACAATCGAGCAGCGCCAACTCACACACGATCAATACCGGTGTCTTGTCGTTGATCGCCAGTTGCTCTAAGCAAGAGAGGTCATCGACACTGCCATGCTGCTGCTGGTAGCGTTCATTCTTGTGGAACAATCGCTGACGCCAGAGCAAGTTTTCAGTAACATCCAACTCAACCCAATGGCATCGACCATTATCAAGACGATAAAAGCGCGTATCGAGACCAGCACCAACGTTAATAATCCACCCTTCTGGGTGCTGCTGTAAAAACTGCGAGACTTGCTGATCGCACTGCTGCGCTAAGGTCGCGTGTAACAGCTGCTTTTGCGCCACATCACCAGATAAACACTCAGGCGCAAGCTTGCAACTTAAACAGGCTTTCGCGGCAATCGGGTCATAGATTAAGCCTCCGTCGACCAAGCTTTCTCGGCTACGAAGCCACAACGGCTGCAACAATCTTGCTGGTACCGGATATCCCTTTTCCGATGACTGTTTGATTGAAGACATCACGAGACCTTTCTCATCGTTCCATAAAGAACTTAATGATAATAAATCTCAATTACAATTTCAATCCGCGCGGTGCACCCTCACTGACGCCTTACTGAGAAACGATCGTCAAATGAGGCCGAGACAAAACAAATAAGCTCCGTAGAAACGGAGCTTATTGAGCATTACTTTGCACATAATTGGGCGTATTACATCCAATCCGTATTGCGGATAATGCCTACAGCAATGCCTTCAATGGTCAACTGCTGGCTAGTGAGATCCACTTCGATAGGCGCAAACTCTTCATTTTCTGCATGGAGCAGCACGGTTGAACCTTTACGTTCCAAACGTTTTACCGTCACATCATCTTCAACACGCGCGACTACAACTTGCCCATTGCGCACGTCTTGTGTTTTGTGCACAGCCAACAAGTCACCATCCATAATGCCAATGTCTTTCATACTTTCGCCATGAACGCGCAAAAGAAAATCGGCTTGAGGTCGAAACATGCTCGGATCCACTTGGTAGTGCATTTCCACATGCTCTTGCGCCAAGATAGGCTCCCCTGCCGCAACTCGGCCAATCAGAGGTAAACCCGGCTCATCATTTGCCGCTTCCTCTTCGAGCAGAATACGGATCCCACGAGAGGCACCCGGGACAATTTCGATCACCTGCTTACGAGCAAGCGCTTTTAAATGTTCTTCCGCCGCATTGGCAGAGCGAAAGCCCAGCTCACGCGCAATTTCCGCACGAGTGGGTGGCATTCCAGTCACTTCGATCTTGCTTTTAATCAGATCGAAAACTTGTTGTTGGCGTGGCGTTAACGGCTTCATAGGTCACCTGTCTTTTTATACAGTTAACTGTGAGTATATCCAGTAATTGTACAAATGGAAACCCAATTGATTGTTTTTTAATTTCTTCTCTCTTTTTGCTGAACATTTGTGTTTAAAACGCCGCGCTTGACCCGCTCGGTTCAACGCAATTTAAGGAAATTCGTCTAATCCATACTCAATTAAGTTAAAAGGTTTGACCAGTTCTGGTATCCTTGCCGCTTAAAAATTATCGCTCAGATTTATTCCTATTACTGGAATCATTCAGTAACAGAAATAAGTTTGGGTATGTTTGAATTCTATTGAGGCTGTGAACCTATATGTCTTCAGGACAATCATTTTCACATTCATTACTGAAGCTACCGCTGTCGGCGTTGGTAAAAGGCACTGCAATTCCTTCTAATCCAATCGACGATCACCATATCGATATTAATAAGCCGATTGTTTATGCCCTGCCGTTTCGCTCGGCCGTGGACTTATTAACGCTCCAAAAACACGCACTCGAGTTAGGATTACCCGATCCACTTTCTCCGCTTGAGATTCATGGCAAATCACTCAAACGTTATGTGTTTATCGCCTCTCGACCAACCTTGGTTCAAAGCGATAACGATGTGCCAAGTGACTCCATCGCACTCTTTTCTGAACTGCTGACACTGCACGCGGAAGACAGCGAACTGGATGTTCAAGTGATCCCTGCCACTGTATTGTGGGGGCGTAAGCCGGGTAAAGAAGGCAACAATAAGCCTTACCTACAAGCGATGAATGGCCTGCAAAAAGCCAAAGCGGTGATCACCGCCGGCCGTGATTGCCTTGTGCGCTTTAGTCCTGTGGTCTCACTGCGTTACATGGCGCAATCACACGGCACCGATAGCTCGATTGCCCACAAGTTGGCGCGCGTAGCACGCATTCACTTCTCGCGTCAAAAACTGGCGGCTTCTGGCCCGGACTTGCCTTCACGCCAAGTTCTGTTCGCTCGTTTGATGAAATCGCCAGCCATTGAGCAAGCGATTGAGGAAGAAGCAAAAAGCAAAAACATCTCGATGGAGAAAGCGCGTAAAGAAGCGCAAGACATCATGGATGAGATTGCAGCAGACTTCTCCTACTCCTTGGTGAAACAAGGCGATCGCTTGCTGGGATGGCTTTGGAACAAGCTCTATCAGGGGCTTAACATCAACAACGCCGCGACGGTGCGTCGTCTAGCGCAAGATGGTCATGAGATTGTGTATGTGCCTTGCCATCGCAGCCACATGGACTACCTATTACTCTCTTACGTGCTTTATCACGAAGGGATGGTGCCGCCGCATATTGCCGCGGGCATAAACCTCAACTTCTTCCCTGCGGGTCCGATTTTCCGCCGCGGTGGGGCGTTCTTTATTCGTCGTAGCTTCAAAGGCAATCGTCTTTATTCGACCATTTTCCGCGAATATTTGGCAGAGCTCTTTGCCAAAGGTTACTCGGTAGAATACTTCTCAGAAGGTGGCCGCTCGCGCACGGGTCGTTTACTGCCAGCCAAAACTGGCATGTTGGCAATGACCATTCAAGCGATGCTGCGTGGGCTAAATCGCCCAGTCACCTTAGTGCCCGTTTACATTGGCTACGAGCACGTGATGGAAGTAGCAACCTACGCCAAAGAGTTGCGTGGTAAACGTAAAGAGAAAGAAAACGCGGGTCTTGTGCTGCGCACGCTGCGCAAACTGCGTAACTTTGGCTTGGGTTATGTCAACTTTGGTGAGCCTATTCCGCTCAACCAATACCTCAACGAGCATGCTCCTGAGTGGACCAAAGACATCGACCCAATGGGTGCAAGCCGACCTCAATGGATCAATCCAGTGGTGAACCAGTTGGCGAACAAGATGATGACGCACATTAACGACGCTGCGGCCGCGAACGCGTTGACCTTGTGTGCCACCGCATTACTTGCCTCACGTCAGCGTGCGCTTTCTAAAGATTCCCTGATTCATCAGATTGAGTGCTATTTACAGCTCTTGAAGAACGTACCGTACTCAAAGACTTATACTGTGCCTTCTGAAAGCGCGGAAGCTCTGGTGGAACACGCGATTTCATTGGATAAGTTTGTCATCGAAACCGACACCATGGGCGACATCATTTCGCTCGATCGTAATCAGTCGATCTTGATGACCTACTACCGCAACAACATCATCCACTTGTTCGCGCTGCCATCACTGATTGCACAGATGATCATTCGTCAGGAAAATCTAACCGTGAGCCAAATCCAGCAACAAGTGGCGGAGATTTACCCATTCCTGAAAGCGGAACTGTTCTTGAGCCACAAAGAAGAAGATCTCGATGGACTGGTTGTGAAAGTGCTAAATGAGTTGGTATCGCAGGATCTGATCAGCCTGAAAGATGATAAGGTTGCGAAAAATCAAGCGAATACCTTAACGCTTGTCTTGCTCGGTCGCACCATCTCTGAAACGCTTCAGCGCTACTCGATTGCCTTCAACCTGCTGGTCTCCAATCCTGAATTGGCGAAAGCGGATTTGGAACAAAAGAGCCAAGATATCGCTCAACGTTTGACTCGCTTACATGGCATCAATGCGCCGGAGTACTTCGACAAAGGTGTGTTCGCCTCTCTGTTTAGCACGTTAAAACAGCAAGGCTACCTTGATAGTGACGGCAACTGCGACAGCGAGAAAACCGCACAGTTTGCCACTTTGCTCTACGCCTTGCTCTACCCGGAAGTGAAGCTCACGATTGAAGAGAGTGTCTTCCAGCTCAAATCGGCGTAAGCCAGCATCGAATACAACAAAGGCATCCAGTGGATGCCTTTCAGACTGCTGACAAAGGTCTAGCTTTCGAGCTAGACCTTTGATCTAATAGGGGTATCGAAATATGGATACTCCGATATGCTTCAAGAACCCACCCCGCAACAATACGAACTGGAAATGGTGACGATGGAACAGTTAGTTCCTAAAGACCATTTAGTGCGCAAAATCGATAATGCTATCGACTTTGAATTCATTCGTGATGAAGTCGCTCATCTTTATTGTAAAGATAATGGGCGTCCACCTGTTGACCCTGTTCGTCTCTTCAA
>NZ_NPKW01000012.1:0-3761 GCF_002265885.1 Vibrio sp. 03_296 | reverse complement strand
TAAGCACTCCCATACTGCGCATCGTATTCCTCACCTGACCAAAACTCACTTTTACTTTGTTTCAACGACTCTTCTCCTAGAGATCGGATGCGCTATAACGCCGCGTTAAGGGGTGCAGGCACGCAATACAAAAGCTACCGCACAGCGACTTAATCACCAAACCCAACGCAAACCGAAAATGCCACGCGTGCCAAATCCCACTTAAACGCTTTGTTATGCTTAAGCTTCAATGGCTTACGTTTGATCAGAACCAAGATTAACTCGACTTTGATTCACAAACAAAAGCCAAAACGTAGAAAACCGAAATGAATCATAGTTTTGATAATCAGGCTCGGAATTTGGGCAAATCTGGTTTGAAGTTTGAAAACCTAGAGATGGACTTCTGATTGAGCCAACTGCCCTAACCTCGCGCTTACCCGAAAATTGATTGAGGCAACTCTCTGAATTTTCAGCGCCAAAGAATAAGTGTCCGAAAAACAGCGCTCAAAAAAACCGGCTTGCCGACAAACACAAAACTGAAAAGCCGAGGGGACAAAGAAAAACCATAATCCACTGATTTTACTTGATTAAGCATAACGCCCTGTTAAGGTGTGAGCAACGCAATACCGAAACTTCCGCATACCACCTTAAACACAAAACGCAACGCATAGCAAAAATGCCAAGCGTTGCGAATCACTCTTAAACAGATTGTTAGCCTATAAATTATGATGTTAAATCAAACTTTTCTTAGGCTTTGGAACTGAATATCGTCACCACACTTTGCCGATACTTGCTTTGACAATGAGTTAACCACCTTGCCATAAACCATCAAGTTGGAGTCTCCTTTATAACTAAAAATCAACTCACAAGTTCTGCAATGATCCGAGCGCCATCTCCAGAACACATCGTACCCTTGTTTCTTTAAGATCGTGCTAAAAGTTTCCATCTGCTCAATAATTTCTGATTTCGAGTATTCAACATCGAAACTAACTTCCGATATTGCCATCTCTCGTTTACTAAACAATGACGAAATACTTGATAATACACTGGATGCGTGGGGAACTATGCTAGTGTGGCAATATCTGCAGACAAAGGCTTCGCGTTGAATCTTCTCTGCGCATAAAGGACATTTCATTAAATTAAACTTACTAATAAAAATCCAATTATATAAGCAACCTAACACTTACTCTACAGAATTCTAAGTTTATAGGCTAACGCTGCGTTAAGGGGTGAGTGCCGCATAAACCAAGTTTCCGCACACCACTTTCACCACAAAAATCACCGCAAACCAAAAATGCTACTCGGCATGAATCCCGCTTAAACGCCTTGTTATGTAACAATTTTACACGTATTGATAGACATGGTCTGCGTACAAATTACCACCGATTTCATAAGCTTGATGCACTATCCTATCGAGTACAAAACCCACTTTTGTAAGTACCTTTTCGGAACCAATGTTACCCTCAGTGACAACTGCACTGTATTTATCGATGCCAAACTCTGACATTGAATAATTTATGAGAGCTTGCAGTGACTCTGTACCATACCCGAGTCCATGATATTCGGGCAAAAACATAAACCCAACTTCAGCAACAGAATCGTTAACACAAAAACCTGTTATACCTACTGCTTTGTCCGTTTTGGACTCGACAACAACCAAACATAGCCAATGCTTCGACTTTACAAACCAAGGTGCTAATCGAGATTTAAATTTACTCTCAATTTCTGACTTTGGCAGTTCATCGAAACAAAGTGAAATGACACTAGGATTCGTATGGAGTTGCAGAAATAAAGGCCAGTCATTTTCCGATAATGGCTTCATCCGCAGCCTTTCAGATACTACTTCCATTTAGCTGAACTCTCCTTGTTACATAACGCCCAATTAAGGTGTGAACCACGCGACCATAACACTCAAATTGGACACCGTAATCACTAAACTAAACCCAAACCAAAAACGCCAAACGTGGTGAATCACTCTTAAATTGTTTGTTATAGCGCGCTCACAACACCCACGATACTGTTAGATGCCTTAGTTAATGGGGTCTTTTCCCAGTCTGCATAGCATTCTACTAACTGCAAACCAGTACTTTCTAAACATTTAACGATTTCATCTACTGAACGATATTTGAGTTCTATTTGACTATAGTATTGCTCACCACTTTCATATTTCCTGCGAATATAGTGCAACATCGTATCATTTAGTTGAGGATGAAAACTGTCCCTGCCGTAAACATTTACTTTTTCGCCTGAAGTACTTGTGTAAGTAGTCCAATACTCATAACGTTCAGTTTCTTCGAGATTTTCAGGAGATGGTAGCCTAGAGTCAAATACGAATGTACTTGTAGCGCTCATATGATTTTTGACACGCTTTAACATAGACAAAAGATCACTATCAGAAATAAATGCTTGAAATGCGTTGCCTGTCATAGCTATCACATCGAATTCAGTTCCTAAATTGAAGTCAACCGCATCCATTTCGTAAAAAGTAAGATTACTCATTGCAGATGATTTTTGTATAGCGAAGTTTACCATCGAACTTGAAAAGTCTATGCCTACTACATGAGATAGTTTTTTTGATAGTGGTATCGTGACAAGACCTGTCCCACAGCAGACATCTAAAAGTGAGGATGCTTTTTGACTAGACAATAGTTCTCGCAGGAAGGATATTTCACTAGCATAAGCACTCCCATACTGCGCATCGTATTCCTCACCTGACCAAAACTCACTTTTACTTTGTTTCAACGACTCTTCTCCTAGAGATCGGATGCGCTATAACGCCGCGTTAAGGGGTGCAGGCACGCAATACAAAAGCTACCGCACAGCGACTTAATCACCAAACCCAACGCAAACCGAAAATGCCACGCGTGCCAAATCCCACTTAAACGCTTTGTTATGCTTAAGCTTCAATGGCTTACGTTTGATCAGAACCAAGATTAACTCGACTTTGATTCACAAACAAAAGCCAAAACGTAGAAAACCGAAATGAATCATAGTTTTGATAATCAGGCTCGGAATTTGGGCAAATCTGGTTTGAAGTTTGAAAACCTAGAGATGGACTTCTGATTGAGCCAACTGCCCTAACCTCGCGCTTACCCGAAAATTGATTGAGGCAACTCTCTGAATTTTCAGCGCCAAAGAATAAGTGTCCGAAAAACAGCGCTCAAAAAAACCGGCTTGCCGACAAACACAAAACTGAAAAGCCGAGGGGACAAAGAAAAACCATAATCCACTGATTTTACTTGATTAAGCATAACGCCGCGTTAAGGGGTGAATGCCGCATAAACCAAGTTTCCGCACACCACGTTCACCACAAAAATCACCGCAAACCAAAAATGCCACGCGGCATGAATCCCGCTTAAACGCCTTGTTATGGCTTGGACTTAAGGTGTTCTTTACTTGCCTGATTTAATCATTTCTATGATTTTGTTGGCTTTTTCGAAGTGATCTAGCTGGTGAGTTTGAATCCACCAAGTAGCTGCTTCCATTAACAACTCTGGATCGTCGTTTTTATTAGCGAAAAATGCATAAAATGAAACACCAATCATTCTCCACCCTTTTGTGCGATTTTCTTAGCACAAACATCTAACACTTTACGGCGTAAGGATTCACGCATTCATTATGCCCTCTTTGATTAAAGTAAAACAACACTTACTACACAGAATAGAACACAAACAACAAACACTGTTCATCCAACCAGTATAACTTTTAAAAGAAGCCATAACGCCGCGTTAAGGGGTGRGTGCCGCCTAAACCAAGTTTCCGCAGACCACTTTCACCACCAA
>NZ_NPKW01001199.1:0-586 GCF_002265885.1 Vibrio sp. 03_296 | reverse complement strand
GGAGCGGACGGGACTCGAACCCGCGACCCCCGGCGTGACAGGCCGGTATTCTAACCAACTGAACTACCGCTCCGCACTGGTTAGACCTAAGTCTAAATTAAAAGCCTGGCGATGTTCTACTCTCACATGGGGAAACCCCACACTACCATCGACGCTATTTCGTTTCACTTCTGAGTTCGGAATGGGTTCAGGTGGGTCCAAAACGCTATGGTCGCCAAGCAAATTCTTAAAATTCGGAAAGCTGTTTGCGTTCTCTACACATTCAATTCGTTCTTGCTTTGAGTCCATCAAAACCCTTTGGGTGTTGTATGGTTAAGCCTCACGGGCAATTAGTACAGGTTAGCTCAACGCCTCACAGCGCTTACACACCCTGCCTATCAACGTTCTAGTCTCGAACAACCCTTCAGGATACTTAAAGTATCAGGGAAGACTCATCTCAGGGCTCGCTTCCCGCTTAGATGCTTTCAGCGGTTATCGATTCCGAACTTAGCTACCGGGCAATGCGTCTGGCGACACAACCCGAACACCAGAGGTTCGTCCACTCCGGTCCTCTCGTACTAGGAGCAGCCCCCTTCAATCTTCCAAC
>NZ_NPKW01001198.1:0-480 GCF_002265885.1 Vibrio sp. 03_296 | reverse complement strand
TTAAGTATCCTGAAGGGTTGTTCGAGACTAGAACGTTGATAGGCAGGGTGTGTAAGCGCTGTGAGGCGTTGAGCTAACCTGTACTAATTGCCCGTGAGGCTTAACCATACAACACCCAAAGGGTTTTGATGGACTCAAAGCAAGAACGAATTGAATGTGTAGAGAACGCAAACAGCTTTCCGAATTTTAAGAATTTGCTTGGCGACCATAGCGTTTTGGACCCACCTGAACCCATTCCGAACTCAGAAGTGAAACGAAATAGCGTCGATGGTAGTGTGGGGTTTCCCCATGTGAGAGTAGAACATCGCCAGGCTTACTTACCGCTTTTAGATTATTAAAGTCTAAGAGCAAAACTAAAACCTAGCATTATTTAAGTAAGACTAAGTTTTAGGACAATTTGTGGAGAGATGGCTGAGTGGTTGAAAGCACCGGTCTTGAAAACCGGCGTACGTTAATAGCGTACCTAGGGTTCAAATCCCT
>NZ_NPKW01001197.1:0-1027 GCF_002265885.1 Vibrio sp. 03_296 | reverse complement strand
TTGTTCGAGACTAGAACGTTGATAGGCAGGGTGTGTAAGCGCTGTGAGGCGTTGAGCTAACCTGTACTAATTGCCCGTGAGGCTTAACCATACAACACCCAAAGGGTTTTGATGGACTCAAAGCAAGAACGAATTGAATGTGTAGAGAACGCAAACAGCTTTCCGAATTTTAAGAATTTGCTTGGCGACCATAGCGTTTTGGACCCACCTGAACCCATTCCGAACTCAGAAGTGAAACGAAATAGCGTCGATGGTAGTGTGGGGTTTCCCCATGTGAGAGTAGAACATCGCCAGGCTTTTAATTTAGACTTAGGTCTAACCAGTGCGGAGCGGTAGTTCAGTTGGTTAGAATACCGGCCTGTCACGCCGGGGGTCGCGGGTTCGAGTCCCGTCCGCTCCGCCACTTATTCGAGAGTCGTCTCATTAAAAACGAACTACAGGGGTGTAGCTCCAATTGGCAGAGCAGCGGATTCCAAATCCGCGTGTTGGGAGTTCGAATCTCTCCACCCCTGCCATATCCAAGGCTCTGAACGAAAGTTCAGAGCCTTTTTCATTGTGCGCCGAGCATGGCGTTGATCTAGGAGGTGAAAGTCCTCTACGGGCTCAGTCGAGCGAGAACCGTTAGCCTATGCAAGGGTGTTCACCGTGAGGTGAAACCTAAAGGAAGCAAACGGCAAAACTTGGTTGTGACGAACAGAAACCTGATAGTAGGCCTGTACAACTTGGGTAACCTAGCAATAGATAGAACAGCCCAATGCCTCGACGGGAAGTGTGTATAGGTAAATCAGGCATAACCAAGGGAAAGAGCAACGTCTTACCTCGGGAGATCTCATTGCCTGTCTCAGATGAGACTAATACAGCAGTGATGTTGTGTGATGGGTAATGAGAAGTCAGCAGAAGGCATAGTACTTTGAGGAAGTACAACTCAAGGGAAGGCCTGAACTGAATATATCAAGAAGCAGTCACTAGACACTCAATCATGTGGAGTCATAGCAAGATGGAAGACATCTCTACGTCCCAATGGGCG
>NZ_NPKW01001196.1:0-803 GCF_002265885.1 Vibrio sp. 03_296 | reverse complement strand
TGGAGTCTGCAACTCGACTCCATGAAGTCGGAATCGCTAGTAATCGTGGATCAGAATGCCACGGTGAATACGTTCCCGGGCCTTGTACACACCGCCCGTCACACCATGGGAGTGGGCTGCAAAAGAAGTGGGTAGTTTAACCTTCGGGAGGACGCTCACCACTTTGTGGTTCATGACTGGGGTGAAGTCGTAACAAGGTAGCGCTAGGGGAACCTGGCGCTGGATCACCTCCTTATACGATGATTATTGCGATGAGTGTTCACACAGATTGATGGTTTATAACGTTATAGAGATAGATGTGGGGCTATAGCTCAGCTGGGAGAGCGCTTGCATGGCATGCAAGAGGTCGACGGTTCGATCCCGTCTAGCTCCACCATTACTAAAGGTTTTCATTTAGAATCTTTAATAATGGTTTTCATTAGAAAATCTGCTCTTTAACAATTTGGAAAGCTGACAAAACAACAATTTATTGTTGTTTGTAAAGTTCTCAATGTTTGTCTTTAAGACAAACACCAACAAACACATTCAAGTGTTCTTGAGAATGTCACTTTTAGTGACTATTCGAAATTGAGTCCGGCAAAATCAACGCTATCTCGCTCATTCAATAATGAGATAGCAACTTTGGTTGTTTGACTAGAAGACCCTTTGGGGTTGTATGGTTAAGTGACTAAGCGTACACGGTGGATGCCTTGGCAGTCAGAGGCGATGAAGGACGTAGTAACTTGCGATAAGCGTAGATGAGGCAGTAACAGCCACTTGAGTCTACGATTTCCGAATGGGGAAACCCACTGGCATAAGCCAGT
>NZ_NPKW01001195.1:0-594 GCF_002265885.1 Vibrio sp. 03_296 | reverse complement strand
CGTCTTCTGCTTCCACAGGTGACCACGCCGGAATACCCCGATAGCGAATCGGTTTGGGTGCCACTAAAAAAAAACATCTGCTCATCACAGACTTAAAGTGTACTTCCTCCCTTCGCAACACTCGCTTGCTTTTGGCAAAGCGGTGCCCCATCAGACGCGATGCTAATGGTCAGCTCGGTTTTCTCCTCCACGCCATTACTGGGCTTCTCAGGCCGAGCCTTACTCACTACTACGGATTCATCTGCCACCTCACACCAACACGAGTCTTGGTTTTCACCTTGAACTCGTGCTTCCGGCGTTTGCCCGGATGTGGTGTCAGGCTTCCCCAGTTACTGCACTGGCTCCCTGTTAACAATGCCACCCTCAAGCACAGCATAGATCTGACTGAGTATTGGGCTTTGCGATGTTTCGGACGCTTACCCACCTATGCTGCCGAAGCAGGTTCACTTACGTTGTGTACTGTTAACTTCCTATTGCTTCCTTCAGACYCTGCCGTTGGCCAGCAACGCCCTTGCAATTCGGATTATCTTCCCCTCAGTCAGGGCGATTCGGGCTTCTTTCAACCCGACGGGTTTGCCAGCTTCGCTGGGCAAA
>NZ_NPKW01001194.1:0-776 GCF_002265885.1 Vibrio sp. 03_296 | reverse complement strand
AGGTCGTTTAGGGTTTGTTGGACAACTCTGTCCCGAACTGTCGGGATGCCAAGCAATCTCACTCCACCGCCGTCTTTCGGGATTTCTACCCGTCTGACCGGCTGTGGTTGGTACTGCTTGGTTTTGAGCTCAGAGAGGAGTTGGTCAAGGTTATCACTCAGATTTGAGGCGAAGTCGCTCAGGCTCTGCCTATCTATTCCGGCCGCGCCTTTCGCTTTACACACCTTTTTAAATCCTCTGTATAGTCGCTCTTTACTGAGCAAGTGACCGTACAGGCTGTAATAAACTCTCAACGTCTTCCCTTGGGTTGTGTGCTGTGTGGGGACAGGATGTTTTCTTCAGTGTCGGTTTGTTTCACTTTGCTGTTTAGCTTTCTAGCTCAATGGCAATTGACTAAAGTGAGCCAAAGTTACTCCCGTGCACGGTTTCTCGTTGTCGTCTTCTGCTTCCACAGGTGACCACGCCGGAATACCCCGATAGCGAATCGGTTTGGGTGCCACTAAAAAAAAACATCTGCTCATCACAGACTTAAAGTGTACTTCCTCCCTTCGCAACACTCGCTTGCTTTTGGCAAAGCGGTGCCCCATCAGACGCGATGCTAATGGTCAGCTCGGTTTTCTCCTCCACGCCATTACTGGACTTCTCAGGCCGAGCCTTACTCACTACTACGGATTCATCTGCCACCTCGCACCAACGTGCATCTTGAGCTTCCTCTTGATGAACGCTTCCGGCACTTGCCCGGATGTGGTGTCAGGCTTCCCCAGTTACTGCACTGG
>NZ_NPKW01001193.1:0-1992 GCF_002265885.1 Vibrio sp. 03_296 | reverse complement strand
CAACACGAGCCTTGGTTTTCACCTTGAACTCGTGCTTCCGGCGTTTGCCCGGATGTGGTGTCAGGCTTCCCCAGTTACTGCACTGGCTCCCTGTTAACAATGCCACCCTCAAGCACAGCATAGGTCTGACTGAGTATTGGGCTTTGCGATGTTTCGGACGCTTACCCACCTATGCTGCCGAAGCAGGTTCACTTACGTTGTGTACTGTTAACTTCCTATTGCTTCCTTCAGACCCTGCCGTTGGCCAGCAACGCCCTTGCAATTCGGATTATCTTCCCCTCAGTCAGGGCGATTCGGGCTTCTTTCAACCCGACGGGTTTGCCAGCTTCGCTGGGCAAACAAAAAAGGCTTGCCAATGGCAAGCCTCAGATTGATGACGAACCCCGCTTTTTAAGTGGGGTTCTTTTTTGGAAGCGACCGTAGGTCGCGATCGTGATTTTTTTTGTTATATCGTGCGCAGAAGTTTCCATTCATTACAYGGGTATACAGAAGCAAGTATCTGCCTTATTTCTGCCATATTTAAGCCCATTTTTCGTAGATAGTTCACCACCAACGCTATCTTCTTGATGTTTTGGGCTGCCGCTGCCAACCAACATTGCATTTGCACATTGGCTAGACCTCGGAAGCGAGCATAACGATGACCATGATGTTGCTTGGCATCTGCAAAGCTCCGTTCTACTGTTTCACTTCGACGTCGATAAGTCTTCTTGCCATAGGAAGAGAGCCGCATTTGATTTGCTCTYTCTACGGCATCGCTATAGATATGCCGAGTAATCACTTTCTTCATGTTTTTGCTTTGAGTGCAGTCATCCCTCATTGGACAGAACGCACACTCTTTCGGGTCTGAGTGGTATTCTCGGTAGGCATCGCGTGATGTGGTTTTATAAAGCAACGCCTGMCCATTCGGACATTGGTAGCWGTCTCTTTGCGCGTCGTAAGTAAAGTGTTTCTTTTTGAAYGCATTTTTCGTTCTCGATGGACGTCGATAACCGAACACGCCAAGAATACCTCGACGTTCAAGTGACTCCGCCACYGGAGCGGTAAAGTAGCCCGCATCCAGTCCAACGGCTATCGGGTTCAATTGGAATGTAGCAAGCGTGTAATCTAAGCGTTGAACGTAAGGCTGTGAGTCATTGATGTTGCCCGCGGTGGTATAGGTATCGAGGATAATTCCRTGTTGACCATCAACGGTTCGATGGTCGAGGTAGAAGAAGCCTTGTGGCTTATTATCACGAGTCATGAAGCCACTCTCTGGGTCAGTGGTGCTGGTTTTGGTATTCTTTGTTTTTGACTCTGATTCACGAGCCTTAAGAGGCTTCTTACCCGCTTTTTYTCGGTCTAACGCGACGTCGTCATCCAGCATATCAAGATAGGCACTCGCGCGAACCGCCGTGACTTTATTGGTGTGTTTATTCTTGTTGGCGTTCGCTTTGAGATGAGTACTGTCCGTAAAGAGCTCTTGACCCGCGACCAAGCCTTTCGTCATGGCTTGCTCTACGATATTGATAAAAATACGTTCGAAYACATCCGTGCCATTAAAGCGACGAATGCGGTTTTGGCTTAGAGTAGAAGCGTGGATGACTTTCTCTGTTAATGACATCCGTAAGAACCAACGGTAAGCGACATTCACTTCAATTTCTTTAACGAGCTGACGCTCACTTTTTATACCAAAGATATAACCAAGCAAGATGATTTTGAAGAGACGAACAGGGTCAACAGGTGGACGCCCATTATCTTTACAATAAAGATGAGCGACTTCATCACGAATGAATTCAAAGTCGATAGCATTATCGATTTTGCGCACTAAATGGTCTTTAGGAACTAACTGTTCCATCGTCACCATTTCCAGTTCGTATTGTTGCGGGGTGGGTTCTTGAAGCATATCGGAGTRTCCATATTTCGATACCCCTATTAGATCAAAGGTCTAGCTCGAAAGCTAGACCTTTGTCAGCAGTCTGACGCCGCTATTGCAGCGGCGTTTTTGTTATCCAG
>NZ_NPKW01001192.1:0-519 GCF_002265885.1 Vibrio sp. 03_296 | reverse complement strand
ATACGATCTCTGGATATAGACCCGGAAACCGAGTTGATCTAGCCATGGGCAGGTTGAAGGTTGAGTAACATCAACATGGAGGACCGAACCGACTAATGTTGAAAAGTTAGGCGGAATGACTTGATGGCTAGGGGTGAAAGGCCAATCCAAACTCGGAGATAGCTGGTTCTCCCCGAAAGCTATTTAGGTAGCGCCTCGGACGAAGTACGTACTGGGGGTAGAGCACTGTTAAGCTAGGGGGTCATCCCGACTTACCAACCCTTTGCAAACTCCGAATACCAGTAAGTACTATCCGGGAGACACACGGCGGGTGCTAACGTCCGTCGTGGAGAGGGAAACAACCCAGACCGCCAGCTAAGGTCCCAAATTACAGCTAAGTGGGAAACGATGTGGGAAGGCTTAGACAGCTAGGATGTTGGCTTAGAAGCAGCCATCATTTAAAGAAAGCGTAATAGCTCACTAGTCGAGTCGGCCTGCGCGGAAGATGTAACGGGGCTAAGTTGTAAACCGAAGCTGCGG
>NZ_NPKW01001191.1:0-856 GCF_002265885.1 Vibrio sp. 03_296 | reverse complement strand
TTGTGCTTACCTTGTACTTGATAAGTAACGGCTCTGACTTGCCATTTTTCAGGTAGGTTAGGATTTTTCTTGCGAGCCTGTGGAGAGACTTTCATTTCTACCAACATGTCGTCGCTCTCTTCATCGTCCAGAAGTCTGAATTTCACCCCTTTCTTCGCTGGTAACAACCAATGCCTGTTGGAGCCACTATTTKGGAGAGAAGAAGTAAGTCTGCGCCATAAAMCCCTTATCTAGTAAAGTCACTGAGTTATCAGGTAGAGAGTCAATAAAGGGCATTGCAAGCGGTATTTCACCACGACGATAGGGGCTTATAGCTGCGTCTACAATGACATGTGAGCGAACATTCATCATTGTCACCACCCTAAGTACTGGATGAGGTGTCTGCCTCTCGCTGGATGTATTACCTGACCCAAAATGTTCTCTTAGTTCTGATGTATCAGCGGTTCGAAAAAGAGCCCCATCAATAGCGAAGACTTGTAAGCCTTGCCAAGTATCCTCGGGGTAACGCTCTAGACCCCATGTGTGACTGCATTGTCTAAACAACCATTCTGGAGCAGCTTTACCAAGGCGTTGCCTTGCTTGCGTTAAAGCACTTTTAGCTAGCAGTTCCTCATCGGCTAAGCCCTCGGCACAGACATTCATTCGCCGTGCGACTTCTGCAATAGACTCATTGCGGAAAAACGCCATTCCAACATAAGCCAAAGAACCATATCACTAGGTAAACGACGTCGACGAATTGTCGCTTTATCGGAAAGTGTTGCCGCTTTAGCAACCCACTCATCAGGAATATGCTCGGAGAAGGTGGTTAGCTGAGCGACATCAACAGGACTCTCTTCAAGAAAGTCAGCAAAATAGT
>NZ_NPKW01001190.1:0-468 GCF_002265885.1 Vibrio sp. 03_296 | reverse complement strand
AGCCCCGTTACATCTTCCGCGCAGGCCGACTCGACTAGTGAGCTATTACGCTTTCTTTAATGATGGCTGCTTCTAAGCCAACATCCTAGCTGTCTAAGCCTTCCCACATCGTTTCCCACTTAGCTGTAATTTGGGACCTTAGCTGGCGGTCTGGGTTGTTTCCCTCTCCACGACGGACGTTAGCACCCGCCGTGTGTCTCCCGGATAGTACTTACTGGTATTCGGAGTTTGCAAAGGGTTGGTAAGTCGGGATGACCCCCTAGCTTAACAGTGCTCTACCCCCAGTACGTACTTCGTCCGAGGCGCTACCTAAATAGCTTTCGGGGAGAACCAGCTATCTCCGAGTTTGGATTGGCCTTTCACCCCTAGCCATCAAGTCATCCGCCTAACTTTTCAACATTAGTCGGTTCGGTCCTACCATTGTTGATGTTACTCAACCTTCAACCTGCCCATGGCTAGATCACTTCG
>NZ_NPKW01000119.1:0-558 GCF_002265885.1 Vibrio sp. 03_296 | reverse complement strand
GGTTGGCGACAGTGTTGAGTTTTATGGTGAGTACGAATGGAACMAAAAGGGTGGCGTTCTTCATTGGACTCATAAAGATCCTCAAAATCGTCATACTCATGGTTGGTTGAAACACAATGGGCAGGTGTACGAGTAAATTCACCTAACAAACGCCTCAAGAGGGACTGTCAACGCGTGGCGTTTCCAGTCCCATTGAGCCGCGGTGGTTACGGCTGTTGTGTTTGAGTTTRGTGGTTATGCGTTGCCAGCCCCTTAGGCGGGCGTTATGCTTAATCAAGTAAAATCAGTGATTTATAGTTTTTCTTTGTTCCCTCGGCTTTTCAGTTTGGTGTTTGTCGGCAAGTTGGCTTTTTTGAGCGCTGTTTTTCGGACACTTATTCTTTGGCGCTGAAAATTCAGAGCGTTGCCTCAATCAATTGTCAGGTAAGCGCGAGGTTAGGGAGGCTGGCTCAATCAGAAATTTGATCTTAGGTTTTTGAGTTTTGACTGCCAAAGTTCAAAGTCTGATTTTCAAAATTATGAGTCATTTCTGTTTTCTACTTTTTGGTTTTGTTTGTA
>NZ_NPKW01001189.1:0-362 GCF_002265885.1 Vibrio sp. 03_296 | reverse complement strand
GTTTAGAGTATCTTAGTGTCCCGTTCGTCTAGAGGCCTAGGACACCGCCCTTTCACGGCGGTAACAGGGGTTCGACTCCCCTACGGGATACCATGGGTCGTTAGCTCAGTTGGTAGAGCAGTGACTTTTAATCAATTGGTCGCAGGTTCGAATCCTGCACGACCCACCATTTCCTTCCACGGGAAAACAAATAATGTGGGCGATTAGCTCAGTTGGGAGAGCACCTGCCTTACAAGCAGGGGGTCACTGGTTCGAACCCGGTATCGCCCACCATCTTTAAGGGTTTTTCCTTAAGAATCTTTAAACATGGTTTTCATTAGAAAATCTGCTCTTTAACAATTTGGAAAGCTGACAAAACAACA
>NZ_NPKW01001188.1:0-805 GCF_002265885.1 Vibrio sp. 03_296 | reverse complement strand
GGGCGGGACACGTGTTATCCTGTCTGAATATGGGGGGACCATCCTCCAAGGCTAAATACTCCTGACTGACCGATAGTGAACCAGTACCGTGAGGGAAAGGCGAAAGAACCCTGTGAGGGAGTGAAATAGAACCTGAAACCGTGTACGTACAAGCAGTAGGAGCACCTTCGTGGTGTGACTGCGTACCTTTTGTATAATGGGTCAGCGACTTATATTCAGTGGCAAGGTTAACCATCTAGGGGAGCCGTAGGGAAACCGAGTCTTAACTGGGCGTCATAGTCTCTGGATATAGACCCGAAACCGAGTGATCTAGCCATGGGCAGGTTGAAGGTTGAGTAACATCAACATGGAGGACCGAACCGACTAATGTTGAAAATTAGCGGATGACTTGATGGCTAGGGGTGAAAGGCCAATCAAACTCGGAGATAGCTGGTTCTCCCCGAAAGCTATTTAGGTAGCGCCTCGACGAATACTACTGGGGTAGAGCACTGTTAAGCTAGGGGGTCATCCCGACTTACCAACCCTTTGCAAACTCCGAATACCAGTAAGTACTATCCGGGAGACACACGGCGGGTGCTAACGTCCGTCGTGGAGAGGGAAACAACCCAGACCGCCAGCTAAGGTCCCAAATTACAGCTAAGTGGGAAACGATGTGGGAAGGCTTAGACAGCTAGGATGTTGGCTTAGAAGCAGCCATCATTTAAAGAAAGCGTAATAGCTCACTAGTCGAGTCGGCCTGCGCGGAAGATGTAACGGGGCTAAGTTGTAAACCGAAGCTGCGGCAATGTTCTATGAACATTGGGTA
>NZ_NPKW01001187.1:0-619 GCF_002265885.1 Vibrio sp. 03_296 | reverse complement strand
CGCTGTGAAGATGCAGTGTACCCGCGGCTAGACGGAAAGACCCCGTGAACCTTTACTACAGCTTGGCACTGAACATTGAACCTACATGTGTAGGATAGGTGGGAGGCTTTGAAGACGTGACGCCAGTTGCGTTGGAGCCGTCCTTGAAATACCACCCTTGTATGTTTGATGTTCTAACGTTGGCCCCTAATCGGGGTTGCGGACAGTGCCTGGTGGGTAGTTTGACTGGGGCGGTCTCCTCCCAAAGAGTAACGGAGGAGCACGAAGGTGGGCTAATCACGGTTGGACATCGTGAGGTTAGTGCAATGGCATAAGCCCGCTTAACTGCGAGAATGACGGTTCGAGCAGGTGCGAAAGCAGGTCATAGTGATCCGGTGGTTCTGAATGGAAGGGCCATCGCTCAACGGATAAAAGGTACTCCGGGGATAACAGGCTGATACCGCCCAAGAGTTCATATCGACGGCGGTGTTTGGCACCTCGATGTCGGCTCATCACATCCTGGGGGCTGAAGTCGGTCCCAAGGTATGGCTGTTCGCCGATTTAAAGTGGTACGCGAGCTGGGTTTAGAACGTCGTGAGACAGTTCGGTCCCTATCTGCCGTGGGCGTTGGAAGATTGAA
>NZ_NPKW01001186.1:0-1481 GCF_002265885.1 Vibrio sp. 03_296 | reverse complement strand
GGCGACCATAGCGTTTTGGACCCACCTGAACCCATTCCGAACTCAGAAGTGAAACGAAATAGCGTCGATGGTAGTGTGGGGTTTCCCCATGTGAGAGTAGAACATCGCCAGGCTTTTAATTTAGACTTAGGTCTAACCAGTGCGGAGCGGTAGTTCAGTTGGTTAGAATACCGGCCTGTCACGCCGGGGGTCGCGGGTTCGAGTCCCGTCCGCTCCGCCACTTATTTAGAAACCCAGTCTTCGGACTGGGTTTTGTCGTTTTCAGCGTGATGAATTTTTCTTTCAAGGGAATGCTTCTCGCTTATGTCAGAGTTGAAAGCTCTGCCGCTTATACCAATCTGGACAATTAACTGGTCAGGTCTATCCATCTTCTCGAGCACATCTGTCTGACTCTGGTCGAACATTCCAAAAAACTATTCCAAGTCCTACATACTTTGGAGACAATGCCTTCGTAATCCGCAAAAGATGGATTGGCGAGATAGTGTTGTCTTAACCCACTCCACACTTGTTCTATCGGGTTTAGCTCTGGTGAATAGGGTGGGAGCTTGGTGATACTGACATTATCAAATGGCTCAGCAATGTCATTGGTATGCCAACCCGCGCCATCCATAATGACCACTGCGTGACGACCTTTTTCGGTCACCGTGGAGAGCTGCTTCAGATGCTCAACCATAATGTTCTTGTTAACCCAAGGAACGACCATTGCCTCGCCAATACCTCTAGCGGGACATACTGAGCCAAACAAATACGCATATTCAAACTGCTGCTGTTTTACCACTCTTGGTCTTGAGCCACGCTCAACCCAAAGTCGAGTTGTCGTGTTTTGCTGGCCAAATCGTGCTTCGTCCTGAATTTGCAGGGATTGACGAGGGTGCTTGGCGCGTGAAGTTATCCAAGAAAAGCCCATATGGTTGAGCAAATAGTAGCTCGAATCTGGGTGGTAGTGTTTGCCAAATTCATTAACGATATAAGCATGAATATCGTTACCAGTTAATCGAC
Source organism: Vibrio sp. 03_296 (assembly GCF_002265885.1). Classification (NCBI taxonomy): domain Bacteria; kingdom Pseudomonadati; phylum Pseudomonadota; class Gammaproteobacteria; order Vibrionales; family Vibrionaceae; genus Vibrio; species Vibrio sp. 03_296. Next base: position 482 of record NZ_NPKW01001186.1, on the reverse strand, counting down.
CGCCAGACGAATCCATCGCTTGGGCTTTTATATACTGCTTGGATTCAAGTACGAAGTGCGACACCTCTGAACATAAAAACAGTAAGGTGCGATAATCATGAACTTTGCTCCCGCCAAGAAGTAAAAAACATGAAATACACACACCTCACTGAGAACGAAAGGTATATGATTTCTGCGCTMAGAAAGCAAGGAATTAGTACCGCTAAAATAGCTAAACAACTGGGGCGCCATAAAGCCACTATCTATCGAGAAATTGAACGCAATTGTCGTTACAACAAGTTCTTCGATAGGTACTCTTATCAACCACGGCGGGCACAGCAAATGGCTCGTAACCGGCTGAGCCGCTCGCGCAGAAACAAGCGCTACAGCAAAAGCGACTTTAGGTTACCTGAGGCCTTGCTACGACTGGATTGGAGCCCTGACCAAATCGTCGGATATCTAAGAATGAGAGGCTATCCAACAATGAGCCACGAGCTCATTTA
>NZ_NPKW01001185.1:0-466 GCF_002265885.1 Vibrio sp. 03_296 | reverse complement strand
TAGAGTTAGCGATACACATAACAAGGCGTTAAAGAGGGATTCATGCCGCGTGGCATTTTTGGTATGCGGTGGTTTTTGTGGTGAAAATGGTCTGCGGAAGGTTGGTTTATGCGGCATTCACCCCTTAACGCGGCGTTATGCTTAATCAAGTAAAATCAGTTGGTTATGGTTTTTCTTTGTTCCCTTGGCTGATTGGTTTTGTGTTTGTCGGCAAGCCGGCTTTTGTGAGCGCTGTTTTTCGGACGCATATTCTTTGGCGCTAGAAATTCAGAGAATTGCCTCATTCAATTCTCGGGCAATCGCGAGGTTAGGGCGGTTGGCTCAATCAGAAATCCATTTTAGGTTTTCAAACTTCAAACCAGATTTGCCAAAATTCCTAGTCTGATTATCAAAACTATGATTCATTTCGGTTTTCTACGTTTTGGTTTTTGTTTGTAAATCAAAGTCGAGTTAATCTTGTTTTGAG
>NZ_NPKW01001184.1:0-679 GCF_002265885.1 Vibrio sp. 03_296 | reverse complement strand
CACTGATAAATCAGTTCCTGAAAAGTGGAGTGATGGTTGATGGGCATTGGCAGCAGACAGAATTAGGGAGTCCGCAAGGTGGGGTAATAAGTCCACTGATAGCGAATATCTATCTGGATGCGTTCGATCAGGAGATGCGAAAGCGTGGTCACCGCATAGTGCGCTATGCGGATGATATCTTGATCTTCTGTCGTAGCCGAGCAGGAGCAGAGAATGCGCTTGCWCAGGCGACAAAGATACTGGAAAAAGAGTTGAAACTGACGGTGAATCAGAGCAAATCTCATATAGCACACAGCGAAAATGGGGTGAAGTTCCTTGGCGTTGAAATCGGGGAACAATACACCCGTATTCAGCCCAAGAAACTGGCTCTGTTCAAACAGACGTTGAAGCAGATGAGCAAACGCAATGGCGGAAAGCCGCTAGTGCAAGTCATCAACGAGCTAAATCCCGTTTTACGAGGGTTCAGTCAGTACTTCAGGATCGCCAATACCAGCAGGGAGTTCTCGCGAATAGCAGGATGGTTAAGGCGCAGACTGCGCAGCATCCAGTTAAAATTATGGAAGAAACCGACACGGTTGCACCGCAGGCTGAAACAGCTTGGTTACAAGCCGCCGTTCAGGTCAATTCAAATGAGTAGCTGGAAAAATGCACAGAGTCCCTTAGCCAGCTATGCGATGCC
>NZ_NPKW01001183.1:0-2067 GCF_002265885.1 Vibrio sp. 03_296 | reverse complement strand
GCCGACGCACCTGCGTATCAAACGATCATCAGCCAATTTAAGTCTAGAAACGTGATTTGACTGCTAGCTTTTTCTGGCGACTAACGCCGCATTAAGGTGTGAGCAGCGCTTGGCTATACTTGAGCGAAGCGAAACTGCCAAGCGTTGCGAATCACTCTTAAATGCTTGTATGGGAAATTATCCCCATTAATCGACCTGTTTCGGGTAATGTGAGACCCAGGCTTTAGCCGCAACTAAAGCTTTCTATGTTGTAGTTCGATTGAACGCTGGCTCCTCTATCGAGAGACCGATAACAAACATGAACGCGACATAGAACTCCAAGCACCAAACTCGAATACTCGACTGGGTCTCGAACCCGCATTACGCAAGCAAGAGTTAGCTTATTATGAATACAAACACACTTCAAAATATTAATGTCGGTGTGGATACTGGCAAAGCAAATCTAGATATCTATATCCGCCCATTTGATATCTTTTTTACTGTTTCTAATGATGATAAAGGGATAAAAGAAGCGGTCAAAATCATCAAGAAACACCAGCCTGAACGCATCGTTATCGAAGCAACTGGCCGCCTTGAAATGCCTTTTATTATCGCCTGTTCCAAAGCCAATTTACCTTTTGTAATTGCCAATCCTATCCACATTAAACGCTTCGCTGGCGCTATTGGCCGCAGAGCTAAAACGGATAAACTGGATGCTCAATTAATCGCTCATTATAGCGAAGCCATTCAACCCCAATTGACCCAGTTAAAACCAGAAATTATGCGTTTAATGAGTGACTTAGTCGCCCGTCGACATCAAATTTTAACGATGCAAACTATGGAAAAGAATCGCTTACAACAACTCCCTAAAACGCTTCATTCCACAATCAATCCAATCATTACTTCCTTCAAAAATCAGATAGAGAAGATCGAAGCACTCATCATTGCTCTCATTGAAAAAACGCCTTCTTATCAGAGCAAAAATATCATTTTACAAAGTGTCCCAGGCATCGGGAAAGTGAGTGCGGCCGCCATCATTAGCAACGTTCCTGAGTTGGGTTATATCAACAATAAACAAGCGGCTTCTCTAATAGGTGTTGCTCCCATGAATAGAGAAAGTGGCCGCTATAAAGGCAAACGAATTATCCAAGGTGGGCGCGCTCAGGTGCGTACAGTCCTGTATATGGCGATGATGTCTGCAATGCAATCTAACCCTGTTTTAAGACCACATATCAGCGATTACTGGAAGCAGGAAAACCCAAAAAAGTAGCCATCATTGCCTGTGTTAGAAAGATGGTTGTGATCCTGAATTCAATGCTAAGAGACGGAACTATGTGGAATGAAAATATGGCGAAAAATTAACTATTGACGCCATACTCGTTTGTTATGYTTAAGGCTCAAAGGGTTAAGTTTTGCGATACCAAAGCTTAACTCAACTTATTTTTGAAAACCAAAACCAGACGCTAAAAAACTGAATTAACTAATAAATTTGAATTTGCTGATATTGAGTTTTAGACTGGAAAACCGAAAACTGGAGCTCAAACTTTGAAACTAAGATCGCGTCATTCGACTCAAAAACGCACTGAACTTTAATGAGGCAACTCTCTGAATTTTTAGCGCCCACGAATTGGAGTCCAGAAAACAGCGAACACTGAAGTTAACCTGCCGACAAGACCAAAATTAGAAAGCCGAGAGTGCAAAGAAAAGATGCAACCAACTGATTTTACGTGACTAAACATAACGCCCAGTTAAGGGGTGAAGCACGCAGTGACTAAGCCTCTGCATGGCACTTCAACACAAAAACCAAAGCATGCCCAAAATGCCACGCGTGCTGAATCCCTCTTGAACTGTTTGTTATGTTTCTATCCGTACCAGTTTTATGTATTCAACCATTTTTCTGTGTATGTTTTTCCTATTTTTATTTTTGAAAGTATTCACTTGAATCTTTTAGAGATTTTTGAGTAAACATTCAGCAATTCAAAATACATTTTGTCCTTCGCCTCACCTTTAGTAAGGTTATTTTCCTCCAGCCACTCCGCGATCTCTTTTATATTTTTTTTGAGCCTCACCGATTTCTTTTGAGTATTT
>NZ_NPKW01001182.1:0-1426 GCF_002265885.1 Vibrio sp. 03_296 | reverse complement strand
GTTTTGTGTTTGTCGGCAAGCCGGCTTTTGTGAGCGCTGTTTTTCGGACGCATATTCTTTGGCGCTAGAAATTCAGAGAATTGCCTCATTCAATTCTCGGGCAATCGCGAGGTTAGGGCGGTTGGCTCAATCAGAAATCCATTTTAGGTTTTCAAACTTCAAACCAGATTTGCCAAAATTCCTAGTCTGATTATCAAAACTATGATTCATTTCGGTTTTCTACGTTTTGGTTTTTGTTTGTAAATCAAAGTCGAGTTAATCTTGTTTTGAGTAAAACGTAACTCATTGAAGCTTAAGCATAACAAGGCGTTTAAGAGGGATTCATGCCGCGTGGCATTTTTGGTTTGCAGTGAGTTTTGGTGGTGAAAGTGGTCTGCGGAAACTTGGTTTAGGCGGCACTCACCCCTTAACGCGGCGTTATGTTTAGTCACGTAAAATCAGTTGGTTTATGGTTTTTCTTTGTTCCCTCGGCTTTTCAGTTTGGTGTTTATCGGCAAGTTGGCTTTTGTGAGCGCTGCTTTTCGGACACTTATTCTTTGGCGCTGGAAATTCAGAGAATTGCCTCATTCAATTGTCGGGTAAGCGCGAGGTTAGGGTGGTTGGCTCAATCAGAAATTTGATATTAGGTTTTTTCGTTTTAGCTACCAAAGTTCAAAGTCTGATTTTCAAAATCATGAGTCATTTCAGGTTTTTGGCTTTTGTTCGTGAATCAAAGCTGAGTTAATCTTGTTTTTAGTAAACGTAACCCATTGAAGTTTAAGCATAACAAGGCGTTCAAGTGGGATTTGGCACGCGTGGCATTTTCAGTTTGCGTTGGGTTCAGTGGTTACGGCACTGTGCGGTAGCTTTTGTATTGCGTGCCTGCACCCCTTAACGCGGCGTTATGTTTAGTCACGTAAAATCAGTTGGTTGCATCTTTTCTTTGTTCCTTCGTATTTCTAATTTTGCTCTTGTCGGCAGGTTAACTTCAGTGGTCGCTGTTTTCTGGACTCCAATTCGTGGGCGCTAAAAGTTCAGAGAGTTGCCTCATTGAAATGCAGAGTGTAGGCGAGGTGAGTGAAGTGATTTTGATTTCAAAGTTAAATCCCGGCTTTTCGGTTTTCCACGTTAAAACTCAAAGTCAGAACATTCAAAATTATGAGTTAATTCAGCTTTTTAGCGTCTAGTTTTGGTTTTTAAAGGTAACTCGAGTTAAGCTCTTGGTATCGCAAAACTTAACCCTTTGAGCCTTAAACATAACAAGAGACTATGGCGTCAATAGTTAATTTTTGGCGCTATCTGCCATTCCACATACAGCCATCTCTAAGCATTGAATTTAGAATAACTACCATCTTTCTGACGCAGGCAATGAGCGCTACTTTTTTGGGTTTTCCAGCAGCCAAAAGTCGTTGATATGTTTCTTTAAATACAGGGTTACATTGCATCG
>NZ_NPKW01001181.1:0-1308 GCF_002265885.1 Vibrio sp. 03_296 | reverse complement strand
GCGTCACTTATTAGTAACGTCCTGAGCTCGGTTACATCACCAACAACAAGCAGCTCTTTAATCGGGTTGCACCATTACGCGTGAAAGTGGCAGTTTCAAAGGCAAGAGAATGATCAAAGGTGGACGGATGCAAGTAAGGACTGTTTTATACATGGCCATGATGTCAGCGATGCAATGTAACCCTGTATTTAAAGAAACATATCAACGACTTTTGGCTGCTGGAAAACCCAAAAAAGTAGCGCTCATTGCCTGCGTCAGAAAGATGGTAGTTATTCTAAATTCAATGCTTAGAGATGGCTGTATGTGGAATGGCAGATAGCGCCAAAAATTAACTATTGACGCCATAGTCTCTTGTTATGTTTAAGGCTCAAAGGGTTAAGTTTGCGATACCAATAGCTTAACTCGACTTACCTTTGCAAACCAAAACCAGACGCTAAAAAGCTGAATTAAATCATAATTTTGATTGTGCCGACTTTGAGTTTTAACGTGAGAAATCGAAAAAATAGGGCTCTAACTTTGAAATCAAAATCACTTAACTCACCTCGCCTACWCTCTGCATTTCAATGAGGCAACTCTCTGAACTTTTAGCGCCCACGAATTGGAGTCCAGAAAACAGCGACCACTGAAGTTAACCTGCCGACAAAACCAAAATTAGAAATACGAAGGAACAAAGAAAAGATGCAACCAACTGATTTTACGTGACTAAACATAACGCCGCGTTAAGGGGTGCAGGCACGCAATACAAAAGCTACCGCACAGCGACTTAATCACCAAACCCAACGCAAACCGAAAATGCCACGCGTGCCAAATCCCACTTAAACGCTTTGTTATGCTTAAGCTTCAATGGCTTACGTTTGATCAGAACCAAGATTAACTCGACTTTGATTCACAAACAAAAGCCAAAACGTAGAAAACCGAAATGAATCATAGTTTTGATAATCAGGCTCGGAATTTGGGCAAATCTGGTTTGAAGTTTGAAAACCTAGAGATGGACTTCTGATTGAGCCAACTGCCCTAACCTCGCGCTTACCCGAAAATTGATTGAGGCAACTCTCTGAATTTTCAGCGCCAAAGAATAAGTGTCCGAAAAACAGCGCTCAAAAAAACCGGCTTGCCGACAAACACAAAACTGAAAAGCCGAGGGGACAAAGAAAAACCATAATCCACTGATTTTACTTGATTAAGCATAACGCCGCGTTAAGGGGTGAATGCCGCATAAACCAAGTTTCCGCACACCACGTTCACCACAAAAATCACCGCAAACCAAAAATGCCACGCGGCATGAATCCCGCTTAAACGCCTTGTTAT
>NZ_NPKW01001180.1:0-762 GCF_002265885.1 Vibrio sp. 03_296 | reverse complement strand
GCTGGCAAACAAGGATAAGGGTTGCGCTCGTTGCGGGACTTAACCCAACATTTCACAACACGAGCTGACGACAGCCATGCAGCACCTGTCTCAGAGTTCCCGAAGGCACTCCAGCGTCTCCGCTAGATTCTCTGGATGTCAAGAGTAGGTAAGGTTCTTCGCGTTGCATCGAATTAAACCACATGCTCCACCGCTTGTGCGGGCCCCCGTCAATTCATTTGAGTTTTAATCTTGCGACCGTACTCCCCAGGCGGTCTACTTAACGCGTTAGCTCCGAAAGCCACGGCTCAAGGCCACAACCTCCAAGTAGACATCGTTTACAGCGTGGACTACCAGGGTATCTAATCCTGTTTGCTCCCCACGCTTTCGCATCTGAGTGTCAGTATCTGTCCAGGGGGCCGCCTTCGCCACCGGTATTCCTTCAGATCTCTACGCATTTCACCGCTACACCTGAAATTCTACCCCCCTCTACAGTACTCTAGTCTGCCAGTTTCAAATGCAGTTCCGAGGTTGAGCCCCGGGCTTTCACATCTGACTTAACAAACCACCTGCATGCGCTTTACGCCCAGTAATTCCGATTAACGCTCGCACCCTCCGTATTACCGCGGCTGCTGGCACGGAGTTAGCCGGTGCTTCTTCTGTCGCTAACGTCAAATGATAGTGCTATTAACACTACCACCTTCCTCACGCTGAAAGTGCTTTACAACCCGAAGGCCTTCTTCACACACGCGGCATGGCTGCATCAGGCTTGCGCCCATTGTG